>NZ_JBHUAF010000548.1:0-4176 GCF_042789895.1 Kitasatospora sp. NPDC056783 | reverse complement strand
GTGGTGTGGGCGCACGGGCTTCCGTGCGCCCACCACTGCGCGCCCGTTGACGCTCCCTCCGTTCGGCGGTTTCACTCGACGGTGGGGCACCGGAGCGTGCCCGTCACCAGAAGGGAAGCTCGATGAAGGCCAACCCGACCCGACCGGCAACCGCCCACGACACCGTCGAGCCACCCGCTCCGAAGCTGCTTCCCGTCCTCGCCGCCGGCTGCGGCTGCGGCCCCGGCTGCGGCTGCGGCTGCCAGTCCGGCGCGCCCTGCCAGTGCGGCGGCGTGGACGGCGGCTGCTGCGGCGGCCACTGAGCGGCCAGGGAATCCGCCGGACGGGGATTCACCGGACTTCGAGGGATTCACCGGGCTTCGAGGGGTTCAAGGGGTTCGAGGGGCTTCGAGGACTCCCGAGGTGCACGGCATTCCGGCCGCCGTGCACCTCGTTCGCGTCCGCCTCGGCCCGGACGGCCGGGGCCGTCAGAACTGCACGTCGGTGCAGGAGTAGAAGGCGTTCGGGGTGTCGGCGATGTTCCAGACGGCGACGACCACCTGGTGGCCGGTGCGCCCGCTCGGGACGGTCGCGGTGTGGCTGAGCGTGCTCGGCACCTGCACCCCGCCGAACGGGACCGTGAGGAAGGGCGTCAGATCCAGGTTGGACCGGGTGATCGGCTGACTGGCGTCGTAGCCCGGCTTGGTCATGTAGTACCGGAAGTCGCTGGTCGCGTGCCGGGCGGTGAACGTCCAGGTGAAGGTGAGCTGCTGCCCCGCCGTCACCTTGGTGGTCGGCCAGGCGCCCGCGTGCGGGTCGTCCAGTTCGGCGAAGCGCGCGTTGCCGCCCGCGCAGATGGTTCCGTCCGAGGGGCCGAGGGACGGGAAGCCCTTGGGGCCCTCGACGCTCTGCGGCTCCCACTGGATGTCGCCGCAGTCCCAGGGGACTCCCTTCACGTGGGTGTCGCAGAGGGCGGCGCGGCTGGGCGGGGTCGAGATCCAGCCGTGGGACGAGGCCGGGAAGGCGAGGGTCAGCGGGATCGCCAGCGCGGCGACGGCCGCCCCGACGATGTGGCGTGTGCGCATGGTGCTCCTCCGTGGGGGTGGATGGAGTGTGCGCCGGGGCGCAGACGCGCGCGTGGGGTGCGGCGGCCCGGACGGGGACTTCCTGGCATGCCTGCGCCGGTCCGGTGCCCTCACGGTAGGAGCCGGCCCCGAACCCGTCAATGGTCTGAACCATTTTCCCAGCTGCCCAACTCCCGGGCAGCGCATGCGGATTGGCCCCGAACTGACCGAAAGAGGAACGCCCCGCCCCCGGTCTGGCCGGGCGGCGGGGCCGAGTCTCGGTCGGGCTTACTTCTTGCCCTGGGTCTGGCCTGTCGGCCTTTCGGGCCTGATCAAGCGCCCCTGACCTGGGGCTGAGCCGTCGACAGTTGTCATCGTTGGCCGCCTTTGGTCACCCCCGGACGGCCCACAGACGGCCCAGGGCTCACCCCGATCAACGAGCTCGACGTTCACGCCGACCATGGTTCACCCACCCGACGCCAACCGTGCCAAGCAGTGCACTCGCGAGGGCAACTGCGTTCCCCCACGCGGCCACCAGCGACCCTACCGCCGGCCAGACAAACACCAAGATGACGATCACTAGCGCCAGGACCGGCACCAGGGGAGGGTTTGACAAAGCCCTCGGGGCAAGAGAGAAACTCATAGGACACCTTCCGGGGTGTTGGCCACTCGCCCAGCGCACGGTTTCCTAGGCCCTTGCTGAGCGGGTGGCCTTTGACGTTGGCCCATGATGGCCCCAACACCACCGGCTATCGCAAGTCGTGCATCTGTGATGCGACTTGATGCTTGGTGACGAAAATGCCCCAGATCTCGTGTCGCCCGTCACCACCCGTGAAACAGCCACGGCTTCACGGCCACCGGCAACGACCAGGCACGATTCAACATCGACCAGTCGACATAGCACACGGGCCCGACAATGCAGCCCGGCCATGTAGCTCCGAGCCTATTTTATGTGTCGCAGGTCACAGGCGTGGGTCATACTTTGCCCTGTTTTGTGGCGTGATGCAGGTCACAAAGAAACCTCTAACTCTCGCGGCTCGTGGACTCAGCTCGGCTCGACTCCAGACAGCTGGCAGAACGCCACGGTTGCGTCGTCACCCGACTTGAAGCGCGGCCAGCAGCGCCCATCCGGGTCCGTGGCCTCGACCTTCCGAACCTCCGAGATCAGACCGTCTGCGCCCGCTTCCCGAAGCGTTGCGAACGCGGTCGCCCAAGATGCCGTGCCGTACTCCGTCACGAGGCGCGAGGCCCCATCGGACAGGACGACCACCGAGCGGACGCCAGCGAGCGGTACCTCGCCGATGATTGCATGATGTCCCGCTTCGCCTTTGGAGGCGGCCACCCAGTAGCCGTCCACGGTGTTTCGGGTGAGTCGTTGGGCCTCGACCATCCGGCGGACGGCCTCCGTGTGCTCGGGCGTCCCGGTGGCGAACCGTTCTGTCTCGGCCCGGAGTTCAGGTACTACGGTGTCCACCCGCAGGTCGGTGACCACGTGGTAGTCGTTGGTCCGCTCGAAGACGATGGGCGAGTCGGCGAGGACCAGGTAGTCGAAGTGCTCGGCTTCGGCCCGCAGGATCGAGACCGTTGCCGACGGCGTACCTGGGTTGCGGAGATCGCAACCGGGGTGGAGCGCGGCGACCTGGTCGATGGCCTGAGCCAGCCCGTCAGCCAGCGGCCGGCCGGCTTCTGCCAGTGCGGCCATCAGGTGGCCGCCCAGCTGGGCGACGTACCAAGGGACTCCGTGACGACAGCCGGTGTCCAGGCCGACCGTGCTCAGGCCGTCGAGGACGACGGCGAGCGTGGGCGTGGCCGCCACCCAGTCTTCGTTGGGGTTCGCGCCACCGGGCGCGGTGGCGATGGAGACGCGCATCTGTCAGCCCTCGTGTCGGTAGATCGGAGTGACCCTGCTGCTCTCCAGAACTTCCAGGGTCTTCGGGTCGTAACGGCAGGAGATGAGCGTGGAGAAACGCTTCGTCCGGACCTCGCGGTACAGCTCGCCGAGGTGGTTCTCCAGGTAGTGCACGACGCCGTTCGCGCCGATCGCGTGGATGCCCGCGACGTAGAGGAACGTCCCCTTGCCGTCGAGGCGGGGAAGCCGGGCGAGGTAGCCGACGTCCCCGGCCGTACCGTCCACGTCGAGCGGGGAGCGGTACTCCGTCTCGGTGTGCAGGTCCACTAGGTGCCAGGCCGTGTCCCTGCGGAACCGCAGGTTGTCGTCCCCTTCGAGCACCTGGGCCACGATCGGGGACAGCCGCGGGCCGCAGATGACGACCAGGTGCTCGCGGTTGAGGTTCACGATGCCGGACGGCGGGATGACCTCGTACTCGGAGTCGAGCTTCAGGCCCGTGAACAGCTTCCGCAGGTGCTCGTAGTTGTTCAGGTCTTCCCTGGTCACGACCTGGCTTGGGTTCTCCTCCAGGGACTTCCCCGCCTCGTACTTGCCACCGACCGCCACGGTCATCGGGCCCAGCCCGAAGAAGGCCCGCTCCGGCGCGGGGCCGGCGGACGCGAGCTGACCGACACGCCCGCGGCTCACGCCGAGCAGGGCCGCGATCTCGGCCTGCGACATGCCCGACGCCGACGCCTCTTCGATGGCCTCCCGGCGAACGCGGGACAGCTCGACCACCCGGTTCTGGTAGTCCGCCATCAGGGCAATCGCCGCCTTGGCCCGTTCGATCGGGACGGCCACGCCGGCCACCCGCTCAAGCTCCTCGTGCATGGTGATCCCTTCACTGCCTAGGGGGGCGAAGCAAGCCTACCGCTAGAGGGGCTTGACGCACAGATAGCAACTGCCTACCTTGGGTATCGCGAGAGAGCGAAAGCCCCCCTAAGCAACATAAGAGAACGGGCCTAGCACTTCGTTGACCTGCACAAATGCAGCGGAGCGGCGCGCCCAACCGCCAAGTCAGTACGCCGCTCCGTGCCCCGGTGAAGGGAGTTCCATCATGCACGCTCCGCTCATCACTCAGTCGTCGCTCGCGGTCGGCCCGGCGAAGCAGAACGTCTCGCTGTTCGGCGAGGCGGACCCGGGTGAGAGCGAGGCCCGCGTCTCGGTGCGGGTGTCGCTGTCGCTGCGGTTCTTCGACCTGGTGGGCCTGCTGGCCTTCCACCCGGAGATGACGCTCACCGCCTC
>NZ_JBHUAF010000547.1:0-4199 GCF_042789895.1 Kitasatospora sp. NPDC056783 | reverse complement strand
GGCGAGCAGGCCCCGACTGGGGCGGAGGAGGAGACCGACCCGCTCGCCTTGCTCCGCCTGGTCGCGGACGCCCGCCCTGATCTCACGGAGAACACGGACGCCGTGCTGGCCGCGCTAGAGACCGAAGCCGTGCGGCTGGCCAGCCCGACCCCGGGCGGAGAATCGGTTCTGCGAGCATGCGCCCGCTCCGGCCGGCTGGTCTCCGTGGTCAGCAACAACGCGGGCGCGGCCATCGAGGCTTACCTCACCGAGCACGGCCTCAGCGACTACGTGGCCGGTATCTTCGGGCGCGCCCCTGGCGACCCCTCGTCCATGAAGCCGAACCCGCGCCTCCTGCTCGAAGCCATGAAAGCTGCAGGCACTGGGCCAGAGCACTGCATCTTCATCGGCGACGCGGCCCGCGACGTAGAGGCTGGAGAGGCGGCTGGCGTTCCCACGATCGGCTACGCCAACAAGCCGGGTAAGGGGGCCAGGCTGGCCGCCGCGGGGGCCGTGGCGATCGTGGATTCGATGCAGCTCATTGCAGATGCGCTCAGCTAGACGGCACGGGCAGCCCACGCCGTCCGAACAGCCGATAACGCTTCAGTGTGCAAGCTGGGCCTCAGACAGGGGCTGGCAGTAGGCTGCCCAAGCCGCGCGTCACCCGTGAAGAGGAGCAACCAGTGATCCCTGCGCTGAGCTCCGATCACGGCTATCTGCCTGTAGGCCGCTACGCAGCCACGCGAGACGAGGTCATCGACCGCTTCGTCCTGCATGAGGATTTCGATGGCTCTTCAACCCGACAAGCGCTCTGGGATGAATGGGAGCTCCACCTCATGTTTGTAGAGGCCGCTCTCGGAACGATGCCGCGCGCCTGGCTCGCTGGCAGCTTTGTCACCCAGAAGGCCGAACCTGCAGACGTCGATGTCTTCTACGGATTTCCTGCCGACTGGTACGACCGGCTTGACCAGCAGGATGTCGACAGCCTCGCAGATTTGCTGGAGCACTCGTGGTGCCGAAGCCACGGCATGCGGGTCGATGCATACGCTGTGCGACTCCCGGATAGCGTCCACTTTGATGATCTTCGAGCAGGGCAGCTCAGCGCGAGGAATATCCAGGCTTTCCAGTCGCTGGGTCTCTACGATGAAATCTGGCAACGCTCGCGCAGTGGGATTGCCGTCCGTCGCGGATACCTGGAGGTGCAACTATGACGCAGCCAGAGATCCCGCGCGACAAAGCGGCCCTGCGAGCTTGGCTCCGCGAACAGCGAGCTGCAGACGGTCGCCAATCGAGACCTCACGTCACTCATCGAGAGCTTATGACCCAGCAGTGGCGGGCACTTCAGGCTGCCGCTGGCTTTGCGGCACACAGCCTGACAGCAGAAACGGAGGGCAGCCAGCCAGCTGCTCCCTCCGAAGTCGGGGACCGGCGACGTCTCGACTTGGCCCTTGATGGCGGACAGGTCGAAGGGCACGAGGCTCCCATCACCCTCCTCGGGAGCTTCTTTACGTCGCTCCAGAACACTGTTACGTCGGTGGCTCAGGCCTTGACAGGCGCGCCAACCGCAGCGGCTCCCATCCCCGGCCATATTCAGGGTGCAACCTTGCTTCGCTCGGCACCCGCATTTCCATCCTCCTACGGTGTGCACCTTTATGGCCCTGCCCAGAGCCCTCCGGTCCATACCCAGGATGATCTCTTCGGGTCAGCTGTAGATTCGCCATCATCGTCCCTGCTTGATGAAGCTGTTGCGGCGATCTTTGAGATCGCCGAAACTGCTCAATCCTCACCTGGTGATGAGGATTTGTCTGACGATCGACTGGCGGACCGCGTGGTGCCGCTCGGGCAGCGAGCTGTAAAGCATCTCGGTACGCTCTCGGGCTTGCTCGCGGAGGCAGGGGTCGATCTCAGGCTCTCCTGGGAACCTGGAACCGACCGTGCTCGAACCTGCACTCTTGACCGGCACGGTGCAGCCCGGCTGAAGCTTCTGAGTGACCGAGTGGACTTCGGAGAAACGACGGCAGAGATCATTGAGGGACTGCTCGTCGAAGCCAGCATGCGCCGCGGTTCGGTGGAGATCCAGACTCGAACAGGACGCCTAATCGCAGCCAGAACCGCTGAAGAGGTGACGATGCGGCTGGGCGACGATCTTCTGGGAAAGCCTGTCGAAGCTACAGCGACGGTCACAACCGTTCGCTACACAGCAGGGCGTGAGAGGCAGGTCTACACCGTCACAGACCTACGCCCGGCAGAGTCGCGTAGTGACTAGCCGTCTCAGTCCCCTTCTCGTTCACATGAGTTCAGACTAGAGCGGCCAGCTTGAGCAAGGACTGTTTCGCCCTGGTCAGGCCACGCGTAACCGGCTGCGAACGCCAATCTGGAGCATTCGGGAGCGCGTTGAGCGCCGGCCGGGGTAGAAGAGGAGGGCGAGCCGTTCGGCCTCCCCCGGCTGGTCTCGGACGCCCGCTCCGATCCCGCGGAGCACGGACGCCGCGCTGGCCGTGCTGGAGCCCGAAGCCGTCCAGGGTCGGTCGCCCGAACCTGGACGGCAGGCGTGGCCATCAAGGCCAACTCACTGAGCACGGTTTTGTGGATTGTGTGGCTGGCGTCTTCGGGCGGTTCCGGGCGACCCCTCGTCAATGAAGCCGAACCCGAGTCTCCTGCTCGAAGCCATGGCGACTGCGGGCGCCGGGTCGGAGCATTGAATCTTCATCGGCGACGTGGCCTGCGGCGTCGAGGCGGGGGAAGCGGCCAGCGCTCCCGCGATCGGCTATGTCAACAGGACGCCAAACTCGCCTCCGCTGGCACCATTGTGGTCGCGGATTCGATGCAACTCATCGGCGACGCCCTGCGCTGAGAGCGCCGCAGGGGCGGCGAACAGTACGCGAAGTGACGGACATCACATGGGGTCGGGTGCGACACGCCGAGGCGCTGCAAGGGGCCTCTGGCGGGCGATCTCCGGGTTGGTGACCGAATCGCACCATCGCCAAAATGGAACGTTAATCAAGACTCGCGTTTCATGAACAAGCTAACCCAAATCCGCAACATGGCGGCTTTCCCACCCAGCCCCTGACCTGACCTTCGGGCGATAGGCTTCTGCCCGTCAGGTCCTCAGGCGCTCGCCCCGTTTCGGGTCCAACCAGGCCCGCCTTGCGCCCCGTTGGGGAGCGCCCCAGCGGCGTCGAGCAGGAGGGGCCCTGACATGGCATGTAGGTCACGAAGGTCGAGCAAGCGACTGAACAGCCCCGATTGGTGGATGGTCGGGATCAGCGGGCTCGGGCTCATGGTCACGATTGCCGAGTGTGTGGGGAGGCTCATCCATTAGGTATGAGGCCAGGGGACGGACGACAGCGGGCGGGCAGCAAGTAGGCCCGGCCGGTAGATGCTCGGCCGGGCCTACTTAACCCCGCGCTGAGGGCCCGGTTCTGGTTGCCGCCAGGGCCGGGCCCGCGTGTGCGCGGAGGCTCTCACTTTGTCTCTCGGTCCGACGAGGTTCTCGTCGCTTCTAGTCTGGCGCCCTCGCCTCAACAAAAACAACTTCCAAAATGGATGTTGTTCATGGGAGGGCCTATGCCCAGGCCTGCCGCGTGTACTACCCAAAGCCTCACGAGGGCGTGGCCGTGGCTCCGCGGACGGCGCCGAGATGGGCTCTCTCGTTGCGAGGTTTCGCCCTGTCGCTAGCTGCGTGGTGTCGGTAGGTTCTGGGCGGTGATTACTCAGATCGTCACGCTGGTGGGCGTCCTGCTGGGGGCGCTCACCTCGTTCGTGGCCACCGGGTGGGCGGAGCGGGCCAAGCACCGGCGGGTGCTGGCCACGCGGTGGGATGAGCGGAAGCTCGACACCTACGTGCAGTATGCGACCTGCGTGAAGGAGATCGCGGCGGTGGCCAAGCGGGCCGTCGACGCCGAGGCGGGGTCGACGGCGCGGGCGGAGTTCCTGGCCACGATGGAGCAGGCGGAGATCCAGCGGTCGGCGCTCTTCGAAACGCTCGTGCTGCTGGCGAGTCCGGCCGCGGTGGAGGCGGCGAAGGCGGTGAACGCCGCGCTGTGGGAAACCGAGATCGCGGCCCGCGGGCACGCCGGCGTGCCCGACGGCGCCGTCCTGATCGAGTTGCTCAACGCCTACCACTCGCAGGCCCGGCTCGACCTCGGCGTCGGCAACCCGGTCGGCGGAGCGTGACCGGAAACACAGAAGGGCCAGGCTCGGGCAGCGGAGACGCTGCC
>NZ_JBHUAF010000546.1:0-4228 GCF_042789895.1 Kitasatospora sp. NPDC056783 | reverse complement strand
GGGCCCGGCTTCCCCCGCGTTCAGCGGTCGGCGTTCAGTTCAGGACGGCGAGTTCGGCCACCACCGCGCGGTGGTCGCTGCGCGGCAGGGCGTGCTCGGAGACGTCGACGGCGGTCAGCGCGGGCCCGTGCAGGACGTGGTCGATCTGGATGGCGGCCGGGACGCGGTAGTCGGGGTGGTCCTGGGGCCAGGTCGGGAACAGGCCCGCGCCGAGCTCCTCGTGGGTGTCGGTCAGGCCGGTGGCGATCAGGTCGCGCATCGGCTTGTGGTCGAGGGTGGCGTTGAAGTCGCCCAGCAGGACCGCGCCACGGGTGCGCCCGGGCGCGGCCGCGCGCAGGTCGTGCAGTCCCTCGGCCCAGCGGCGGGCGTCGCCGAGCGGGTAGTAGGTGTGCACGGCGACCAGCTGCACCGGGCGGCCGCCCACGTCGACGGTCAGATTGGTGGTCGGCCAGGCCGGGTCGGCGGCGGAGCTGACGGGCAGCCGGGTGTAGAGCGCGGTGTCGGTGCCGGCCGGCCGCTCACGGTGCGGCAGCAGGGCGCGGATGCCCGCCGCGTCCAGGGCGTCGGCGGCGGAGTCGCTCTGCTCCTCGACCGCGAGCACGTCGATCCGCTGGTCGCGCACCAGGTCGACCAGGGACTTCGGCGAGACCTGCCCCATGAAGTTGTTGCTGGTCGCCACCCGCAGCCGGGGCGCGTCGGCCGGCGCGTCGGCCCCGTCCGGCACGAGCCGGGGTATCAGCCACCACAGGTGCAGCACCACCAGCGCGGCCGCGACCCCGGTCAGCCACCGGGCGCGCAGCAGCGCCACCGCCACCAGCAGCACCACGCCGAGCAGGGCCGCGTACGGCAGCCCGGCCATCGGCAGGGCCAACACCGTGCCGTCGTCCCACCCGAACACCCGCACGGCGGCGAGCGCGGCCGGGCCCAGCAGCAGCGCCGCGCACCCGGTCAGCGCGGCGAGGCGCCACCGGCCTCCGCCTCCGGGTGACGCGCTCCTCGGCCTGCCGTCCGTCACGGTGCTCCTTCCAGGGGCGGTCGGCGGTCGTGATCACCGGCCGCCGTCGTGAAGGACGGACGCCCTCGCCCGCGACCCGGTTCCGCCCCACCGGCCGAGGCCGGGGAGCGGGGCCCGGGCGTCGCGGATCGCCCGCGCGCTCCCGGGCCGGGCCCGGGGCGCGGTGCGGTCAGACGGGTGGGATCGGGCCGAGGTAGAAACCGCCGGAGGCGTCGATGGCCTGACCGGTCACCCAGCGGCCCTGCGCGCCGGCCAGGAAGCCCACGATGTCGGCGACGTCCTCCGGCCGGCCGATCCGGCCCAGGGCGGTCAGCGACTCCAGCCAGCCGTTGGTCTCCTCGGCGCCCACCCACGCGGACGTCATGTCGGTGAGGATCACACCGGGGTTGATGGTGTTCACGGTGATCCCCCGCCGGCCGAGCTCGTTGGCGAGCGGGGCGGCGAGGCCCGTCAGCGCCGTCTTGCTGACGGAGTAGCCGATCTGGACGGGCGCGCCGATCCGGGCGGCCGTCGAGGCCATGTTCACGATCCGGCCGCCGTCCCGCAGCAGCGGCAGGGCCCGCTGGATCAGGAAGAGCGGGGTGCGCACGTTGACCGCCATCACCCGGTCGAACTCCTCCTCGGTGATCTGCCCGATCGAGGCCATCACGTGGATGCCTGCGTTGTTGACCAGGACGTCCAGGCCGTCCTCGCCGTGCTCCGCCAGCCCCGCCGTGAGGCCTTCGAACAGCTGGTCCAGCGCGCCGTCCTCGCCGAACCGGGCCCGCACCGCGAACGCCCGGCCGCCCGATCCGGCGATCAGCTCCACGGTCTCCGCGGCGGCGTTCTCGTTGCCGCCGTAGTGCACCGCGACCAACGCCCCGTCGGCGGCGAGCCGCAGCGCGACCGCCCGGCCGATCCCGCGCGAGCCGCCCGTCACCAGTGCCGTCCTGCCGTCGAGTTCTCCCATGGCGGAACACTCCCCTCCTGTCGGATCCGGGGCGGCTCCGGGTCGTCATGACCGGATGCCGGACAGCCCCGGCCCCCCGTACCTGCCCGGGTTGGGAGATCCCGGACCGCGCGGGCGGCCTGTTGTCCGATATCCGACCTCCCAGCCCCACCAACGGCACGACGGCGGATCGCCAGCCCCTGCGGTCCCAGCGGGCGCCGGCCCGCGGACGCCGGCCCGCGGGCTACGGCTCGGCGGGGGCGTCGCCGTCGAGGGCCCGGACGGCGGCGCCGAAGCGCCAGGCCTCGATGTCGCGGTAGTGGATCGGCCCGGGGCCGCGGCCGATGTTGCTGCCGACGAGGTGGAGGCGTTCGGTCCGCCAGAGGCCGCCCGTGAACCCGGTGAGCCCGGCCGCGGCCAGCGGGACGCTGACGGCGTCGTCGCGGCGGGAGCGTGCCAGCGTCAGATGGGGGTGCAGCGGCCGCTCCCTGAACGCGATGCCGCAGGACCTGACCAGGTCCCGGACGTCGGCGGCGAGCAGGTGCAGTCGCTCCAGGTCGCCGTCGATCCCGGTCCACAGCAGTCGCTGGTCGAAGTGGCCGCCGCCGCGCAGGCCCAGGCGCAGGGCGGGGTGCGACGCGGCCCGGTCGGCCAGCGCCGCGCGCAGCGGGGGTACCACCGTGGAGGGTTGTTCACCGAGGAAGGCCAGGGTGATGTGCCAGTCCTCGATCCGGTTCCACCGCAGCCGCGGGTACCTGACGTAGGCGGGCTCCAGGGCCCGGGCCAGTTCGTCCTTGGCCTCGTCGGGCGGAGCCAGGGCCACGAAGACCCGCCGGGTCGGGGGTTCGGTGTGATCGTCCACGTGGGGGAGGCTAGCCGAGGGCGGATCGCCGGTGCCCACCGGTGAGCCGTGGTCGCAGGGGCGCGGGCGGCCGCCGGCGGCCTGCGGGGCTCCCCCGGCCCGGTCCGCGACGCCCCCTGCGGCGACTGTCCGGCCTTGTGCCGTACGGGTCGTGACGATCCGTGGACGGATCTGGCGCCTTCCTTCACCGTTCCGATACGGTCTGGACCAATCAGCGGCCGATCTTCCTCCGACGCCGCTCCGCCGCGCTCCGAAAGCCCCTTGGGAGTCGTCATCAGCGCCCAGCCCGCCTCCTCCGTCCCGCTCACGCTCCCCGCACTCCTGGACCACCGGGCGGCCCTCCATCCCGACCGCGTCGCCCTGCTCGTTCCGGGCGGCGGGAGCCTCACCTACGGCCGGTGGCGCGCACGGGCGGTGCGGGCCGCGCACGGGCTGGCCCGGGCGGGGGTCCGGCCGGGGGACACGGTGGCGCTGCTGTTCACCAACCGGGAGTGGGACGGGTACGCCGTGGCGTTCCTGGCGGCCCACTACGCGGGCGCGGCCGGGCTGGTGATCCGCGAGGATCTGGGCCCGGCCGACGTGGAGCGGCTCGTCGAGGTCACCGGAGCGAGCCGGGCGGTCGCCGGGAGCGGCCCTCGCACCGCGCTGCCCTCGTTCCGGCTGGAGGAGCTGGAGGAGCCCGGCGTCCAGGACGGGGCGGAGCCGCCGCACCGGGTCGCCCCCGGGGACCTGGCCCAGGTCATCGGGACCTCCGGCACGACCGGCACCCCGAAGGGCGTCCGGGCCGCGCACGCGAGCCTGACCGCCGGACTGGCCCTCGATCCGCGCCCCCGGCCGTACGCGCACTCCCGGCACGCGGTGCACGCCTTCCCGATCGGGACCAACGCCGCCCAGGCGGTCCTGGTGAACGCGCTGACCGCGCAGCCCACGACGGTCTGCCTGCCGCGCTTCGACGCGGAGGAGTTCGGGCGGGTGGTCGAGGAGTTCGGCGCGGGCACGGTCTTCCTGGTGCCGTCGATGGCGGTGGAACTGCTGAACTCCGGGATCGCCGAGCGCCGGGACCTCGGCGGCGTCCTGCTGGTCGGCTCCACCGCCGCCGCCCTCCCGCCGGCCGTCGCCGCCGGGCTGTCCGCCGCCCTGCCGAAGGCGACGGTCGTCAACACCTACACCTCCGCCGAGGCGTCCCCCGCCCAGATATCCGCGATCGTGGACCCGGCCCGCCCGGGCTCGGTGGGCCGCCCGACCGACCCGGCCGACCTGCGCATCCTGGACGACACCGGGGAGCCGGTGGAGCCCGGTGCGACCGGCGAGATCTGGCTGCGCCAGCCCGGCCCGCCGCGTGAGTACGCCGGCGCGGCCTCCGACGCCGTCGTCCGCGCCGGCTGGGTGCGCATGGGTGCCCTCGGCAGGCTCGACGGGGACG
>NZ_JBHUAF010000545.1:0-4233 GCF_042789895.1 Kitasatospora sp. NPDC056783 | reverse complement strand
GTGCAGGACGTCGAGGGCGTTGTCGGCGTCGTTGACGAAGTGGACCGCGTCGCCGTCCGGGTCCACGGCGAGCCCGAACAGCGCGCCCGCGCCGGGCGGGGTGCCCTCGTTGTTGATCCGCTTGACCGCGACCTGCCGGCCGGCCGGGGTGGTCTCGACGATGTTCCCGTCCCCGCCGTTGACCGTCAGGATGTCGCCCCCGGGCGCGAGCGCCAGGCCCAGCGGGCCGTTGAGGCCGCCGCCCGAGCTGACGACCCGGCCGATGCCCGCGCTGTCCCGCCGGTTCAGGGCGTTCGGGATGGCGGTGATCCGGCTCAGCGCGGTGTCGGCGACGAAGAGCGTGCCGTCACGGCCGAGACCGACACCGGTCGGGCCGACCACCAGGGCCGCCGGGTCCGTCCGCTCGGGGAAACCGGAGCCGATCTCGGTGGTCGCCAGCCGCCGCGGCGGCTGGTCGCCCTCGGTGCACAGGGTGATCCGCAGGACGGTGCCCTGGTCGACCTCCGCACCGCCGCCGGCGACCGTCCCGTTGAGGACGTTGGTCACGAACAGCTCGCTCCGCTCGCCGGCGCTCACGGCGGTGAGGTCCCACGGGCCGTTGATGCCGTCTCCCGCGATCGTCTCGCGCACCGTGCCGTGCTTGTCGAGCACCAGCAGGCAGCCGGCCTGCGCGGTGGCCGAGGTGCCGTCCGCGGTGGGGAGGCTGCCGACCACCACCCAGCCGCCGGGCAGCACCGTCAGCGCCGTGGTGAGCCCGACCCCGCCGGGGCACGGGCCGGGCAGGTGGGCCGGGTCGATGGTGGCGAAGGTGGTCGTGGCGCCGTCCGGGGTGATCTGCACCAGCGTGGTGCCGAGGCCCTGGAGGTTGGCCGCATCGTTGAAGTTGCTGACCAGGACGTTGCCCCGGCGCAGGTCACCGGTGCTCTCCCGGATGGTGAACACACCGTACGGATTCACGTCGCCGTTCCCCGCAACGGTGGACCCGACGGTGGACACGGTGTTCAGCCGGTCCAGGAACGGCCCTGGGCGGGCGGCGTGGGCCGGGGACGCGGCGGCCGTCAGACCCATGGTCAGCACGGCGGTCGCCAGCGTGCTCGACAGTGCCCGAACTCTCATGTGTACGTGCCTCCTGAAGGGCGGGCCGGGCGGCCGGAACCGGCCGCGCCCGAGCCCGCGAACGCGCTCGAAGCTCGAAGTGGCCCCCGGGGCGCCACGTTAGGCAGGCCCGCCGGGCACCGCCCCCCGGCGTCCGCCGAATGCCGGTCACCCCGGGTGACCGTCGTGGCGGGCGGGCCGTCCCGGCCGCCTGCCGAGGGCGGCGTTCGGTGGTGCCATGGAAGGGCGAACGGCCGGGCCCGGCCCCGGCCCGCCCCGCACCGAGCCAGGGAGACCCGCATGAAAGCCGCCGTGGGAGACCGCATCACCGTCCAGGGCACCCACCCGAACGCGGCCCGCCGCGACGGCGAGATCGTCCGGCTGCACCACTCGGACGGCAGCCCGCCGTACGACGTCCGCTGGTTCGACGACGGCCGGGTGACCGAGTACGTCCCCGGGCCGGACGCCCGGATCCACCACACCGGCCGCGAGCCGGCGGCCCCGGAGGTCCCGCCCCACCCGCACCTGTTCGCCGACTGACGGGCCGCCGCCGTGACCGTCTCCACCGACCGGCGCACCCGCGGACTGACCGGGGCCGAGGCCGCCCGGCTGCTCGCCGAGCACGGCCGCAACGAGGTGGCGGCCGACCGCCGGGTGCCACTGTGGGCCCGGGTGGCCGCCCAGCTGCGCGACCCCCTGATCACCGTGCTGATCGCGGCGGTCGCGCTGACGCTGGCCATCGGCGACCACCCCGACGCGGTGGTCATCGCGCTGGTGATCGTGGTCAACACCACCGTGGGCGTCGTCCAGGAGGTCCGGGCGGAGAGCGCCGTCGCGGCGCTGTCCCGGCTCTCCGCCCCCGCGGCCCGGGTGGTGCGGGACGGCGAGCCGCGCAAGGTGCCCTCGGCCGAGGTCGTCCCGGGCGACGTGGTGGAGCTCGCGGAGGGTGACATCGTGCCGGCCGACGCCCGGCTCCTGGAGGCCGCCGCGCTGCTGCTCGACGAGTCGATGCTGACCGGCGAGTCGTTGCCGGTGGCCAAGGAGACCGGCGGCGCGCCCGACGACGAGGTGCTCCGGGCGGGCACCGTCGTGCTGCGCGGCCGGGCCCTCGCCGCGGTCACCGCCACCGGCGCGGACAGCGCGCTCGGCCGGATCGCCACCCTGCTGCGGCCCCGGCCCGAGCCGACCCCGCTCCAGCGGCGGCTGGCCGGACTCGGCCGGGTGCTGGCCGCGGTGGCCGTCGGCCTGTGCGTGCTGGTCTTCGTGCTCGGCCTGCTCCGGAACCAGCCGCCCGGCGAGATGGCGGTGACGGCGATCAGCCTGGCGGTCGCCGCGGTGCCGGAGTCGCTGCCCGCCGTCGTCACGCTCGCCCTCGCCCTCGGTGCCCGCCGGATGGCCGCCCGCCGCGCCGTCGTCCGGCGGCTGCCGGCCGTCGAGACGCTCGGCTCGGTCACCGTGCTGGCCACCGACAAGACCGGCACCCTCACCGAGGGCCGGATGGTGGTCGAGCGCCTCTGGACCCCGCACACCACGGCCACCGTGACCGGCCTCGGGTACGGGCCCGAAGGCGAGGTCCGACCCGACGGGCCCACCGACGGGCCCACCGGCAGGCCCGCAGACAGGCCCACCGGCAGGCCCACCGACCGGCTCCCGACCGACGAGACGCGGCGGCTCCTCACCGCCGCCGTCCTGTGCAACGACGCCGCCCTGCGCCCGCCCACGGCCGGGGACACCGAGTGGCGGGCGGTCGGCGACCCCACCGAGGCCGCGCTGCTGACCGCCGCCGGCAAGGCGGGGCTGGACCACGACCGGCTGCGGGCCGCTCTCCCCCGGGTCGCCGAGACCCCGTTCGACAGCACCCGCAAGCGGATGAGCACCGTCCACCGCGGGCCCGACGGCGCCTTCCTGGTCTGCCTCAAGGGCGCCCCGGAGGCCGTCCTCGACCCCCTCGTCCTCGCCGATCCCCCGGAGCTGCTGGAGCGGGCCCGGCAGGCCGCCGCCGCACTCGCCGCCGAGGGCTTCCGGGTGCTCGCCGTGGCACGGCGGGACCTCGACCACGTCCCCGATCCCCCGGAGGCGGCCGAACACGGGCTGCGCCTGCTCGGGCTGACCGCGATGGCCGACCCGCCCAAGCCCTCCGCGGCCGCCACCCTGGCCGCCTGCCGCCGGGCCGGTATCCTGCCCGTCCTGATCACCGGCGACCACCCTGCCACCGCCCGCGCCCTGGCCGTCCGGATCGGGCTGCTGGAGCCGTCCGCCGGGGCCGAGGCGGTGGCGACCGGGCGGGACCTCGTCACCGGCGAGGTCACCGATCCGACCCGCGCCCGGGTGTTCGCCCGCACCGACCCCCGGCAGAAGCTCGACATCGTCCAGGCCTGGCGCGCCCGGGGCGCCGTCACCGCGATGACCGGCGACGGCGTCAACGACGGCCCCGCGCTGCGGCAGGCGGACATCGGCGTGGCCATGGGCCGGCGCGGCACCGAGGTCGCCCGCCAGGCCGCCGACCTGGTGCTCGCCGACGACGAACTCGCCACCGTGGTCGGCGCGGTGGAGGAGGGCCGCCGGGTCTACGACAACATCCGGCGCTTCCTGGTGTTCGGTCTGGCCGGCGGCGCCGCCGAGATCCTGGTGATGCTGGCCGGCCCGCTGTTCGGCTTCGCCCTGCCCCTGCGCGCGGGCCAGATCCTCTGGATCAACCTGCTCACCCACGGCCTCACCGGTGTGGCGATGGGCGCGGAGCCGGTCTCCTCCGGCGCGATGGCCCGGCCGCCGCGCCCGCCGGACCAGCACATCCTCGGCTCCGGCGTGTGGCAGCGGGTGCTGCTGCTCGGCCTGGCCCTCACGGCGGCCGCGCTCGGCGCGGCCCTGTGGGCGCGCGACGGCGGCCGCCCCTGGCAGACCGTCCTGTTCCTCGCCCTGCTGATCGGCCAGCTCGGCTCCGTCCTGGGGCTGCGCGAACGGCTGCTGACCCGCGCGAACCCCTTCCTCCCGCTGGCCGTCCTCGCCTCCGTCGGGCTCGCGGCGGCCGCCCTCTACCTGCCGTTCCTCCGCGACCTGCTCGACACCGTGCCGCTCGCCTGGGCCGACCTGCCCGCCCCCGTGCTGGCCGGCGTCGTCGGCTTCGCGGTGACCCGGCCG
>NZ_JBHUAF010000544.1:0-4267 GCF_042789895.1 Kitasatospora sp. NPDC056783 | reverse complement strand
CGCGTAGTGGTCCCGGCCGGCCGGGGCGATCCGGCCCGCCGGCACCACCGTCACCGAGGCGTCGTGGACGTGCAGCCGGTCGCCGAACAGCGTGCGCAGCCGCTCCTCCCGCCGGCGGGCGAAGGCGCTGACGCCCGCCGCGACGTGCACGGTGGCGGCGCCCGCCTCGGCGGCGACCCGGGCCGCCTGCTCGGCGGGCTCGCCGCCGCGCACCGTCAGCCGGGAGCCGATCCGGCGCAGCGAGGCGTCCAGGTCGGCGAGGCAGTCGGCCAGGAAGGCCTGCCGGTTGGGCGCGGCGAACCCGGCGTCCGCGACGGCCGGGTCCAGCACGAACAGCGGCACGACCTGGTCGGCGGCGGTGCGGGCGGCGTGCAGCACGGGGTTGTCGTGCAGCCGCAGGTCCTGGGTGAACAGGGCGATCGATACGGTCACGGGAGGGGCCTCACAGGTGGCGCGTCGGGGTGCTCGGGCACTCCTACCGGATGTCCGCGCCCGTCGGCGAGGTGGATTGGTCCGAACGGGCGTGAGAGGCTCGCCCCATGGAACAGCGCGTACTCGGCCGCACCGGCCGTCCCGTCTCGATCGTCGGCCTCGGTACCTGGCAGCTCGGTGCCGACTGGGGGAACGTCCGGGAGGAGGACGCCCTGGCCGTCCTGGAGGCCTCGGTGGACGCGGGCGTCACCCTCTTCGACACCGCCGACGTCTACGGCGACGGCCGCAGCGAGCGGCTGATCGGCCGTTTCCTGAAGGAGCGCCCGGACGCGGAGGTGTTCGTCGCCACCAAGTTCGGCCGCCGGGTCGAGCAGCGCCCCGAGCACTACAACCTCGCCAACTTCCGTGCCTGGGCCGACCGTTCGCGGGACAACCTGGGGGTGGAGCGGCTCGACCTGGTGCAGCTGCACTGCCCGCCGACGCCCGTCTACTCCTCGGACGAGGTGTTCGACGCCCTGGACACCCTGGTGGCCGAGGAGCGGATCGCCGCCTACGGGGTGAGCGTGGAGACCTGCGCCGAGGCGCTGACCGCGATCGCGCGCCCGGGCGTCGCGAGCGTGCAGATCATCCTGAACGCCTTCCGGCTCAAGCCGCTGGAGCAGGTGCTGCCCGCCGCCGAGGCGGCCGGCGTCGGCATCCTGGCCCGGGTGCCGCTGGCCTCCGGGCTGCTCTCGGGCCGCTACACCGAGCAGACCGTCTTCGGCGCGGACGACCACCGCACGTACAACCGCCACGGCGAGTCCTTCGACCAGGGCGAGACCTTCTCCGGGGTCGACTTCGCGACCGGCGTCGAGGCCGCCCGGGAGTTCGCCGCGCTCGCCCCCGAGGGCGCGACGGCGGCGCAGACGGCGCTGCGCTGGGTCACCCGGCAGCCGGGCGTGACCACGGTGATCCCCGGGGCCCGCAACGTGGCGCAGGCCCGGGCCAACGCGGCCGCCGCGGAGCTCGCGCCGCCGGCGACGGACACCCTGGCCGCGGTGCGCGAGCTGTACGACCGACGGATCCGGCCGCAGGTGCACGACCGCTGGTGACGGCGGGCGCGGGCGTCAGGGCTCCTCGTCCCGGTCCTCGCGGGTCGGGCCACCGGCCCGGCGCCCGCGCCGGCGCAGGTACCAGACCACCAGGGCGACGACCACGACCACGGCGACCAGCAGGGCGAGGGCACGGCCGACGGTGCCCTCGACCCGGGTGTAGGCCGCTCCGGCGAAGTAGCCGAGCAGGGTGAACCCGACGCCCCAGAGGACACCGCCGAGCGCGTTGTACAGCAGGAAACGCCGGTAGGGCATCCGGGAGGCCCCGGCCAGGGTGGGCACCATGGCGCGGAAGAAGGCGACGAAGCGGCCGAAGAACACGGCGGCCGGCCCGCGCCGGCGGATCAGCTCCTGCGCCTGCCCGGCCCGGTCCGCATGGCGCCGCATCGGGCGTGAGTCGAGGATCCTCGGGCCGAGCCACCGGCCGATCTCGTAGCCCGCCGTGTCGCCCAGGATCGCGGCGCAGACCACGAACAGCACGATCCAGCCGATGGCGATCCTGCCCTGGCCGGCGAGGAACCCGCCGAACACGGCGGCGGTCTCGCCGGGCAGGAAGAAGCTGAAGAACAGGGCGTCCTCGGCGAACACCAGACCCGCGACCACCAGGTACCCGACCGGGCCGGACAGCCCGCGCAGCCAGTCGGTGATCACGTGCATCAGCCACCCCGTCCGGGCCCGCGGTCCCCCTCCGCCTCAATGTAGTGCCAACGGCCCCCGCCGACCCGGCGGAGCCGACGGCCCCCGGCCCTCGGGGGCTTCCCCGGCCGTCGTCCGGCGGGCCCGGAAATTCGTTTGACCCGGACACGCGGTGACGCTGGACTTCGGTGGGCACCGCACCGGGCGGGGCCGGCACGACGGGGAGGCAGCAGCACCGCATGGAGATCCGTTCCACGACCGACCAGGACCTCGAAGCCTTCGTCCACACCTTCCACGCCGCGCTGGGCCGCTTCCCGGACGCGCCGGACGCGGAGGGCGGCGGGGTCTGGTGGGCGGCGACCGAGCCGGACCGCAACCTGCTCGCCGTGACGGCGGAGGGGCGGCCCGTCGGCACCGCCGGCGCCCACACCTTCGAGCTCACCCTGCCCGGGCAGGCCGTCGTCCCGGCCGCCGGGGTGACGTCGGTCGGTGTGCTGCCCACCCATCGCCGCCAAGGCGTGCTCACCGCGCTGATGCGGCGCCAGCTGGCCGACCTGCGCGCTCGCGGGGAGTTCCTCTCCGTGCTGCTCGCCTCCGAGGCCGGGATCTACGGCAGGTTCGGCTACGGGCCGGCGACGCACACCCGGCGGCTGACGGTGCAGCGCCGGAAGGCCGGGCTCGCCGCCCCCCGCGCTCCCCACGGACAGGGGGCACCGGCGGGCTCGGTCGAACTGCTGCGGCGGGCCGACTGCGAGGCGGTGCTGGAGGAGGTGTACGACCGGTACCGCCGCACCCAGCCGGGCGCGCTGTCCCGGCCGCACCGCTGGTGGGCGCTGGGCGCGGGCCAGCCGCCGGTGGCCCGGAAGCCGCGCTACGTCGCCGTCCACCGGGACGCCGACGGCACCCCGGACGGCTACGCCAGCTACTCGAAGGACGGGGACACCCTGACGGTGGACGAGACCATCGCCCTCGACGACGCCGGGTACACCGCGCTGGCGCGCTTCGTCCTCGGCCACGACCTGGTCGACAAGGTCGTCTTCCGGCACTGCCCGGCGGACCACCCGTTGCGCTGGCAGCTCGCGGACTTCCGCGCCGCCGAGCCGAGCGGCGAGACCGACTGGCTCTGGGTGCGGCTGCTGGACGTCCCGCGCGCGCTGACCTCACGCGGCTGGTTCGCGGACGGCGAGCTCGTCCTGGACGTCGACGACCCGTTCCTCGGCGAGCGCCGACGCCACCTGCTGACCGTCCGGGACGGGAAGGCGGAGTGCGTCCCGACGGACCGGGAGCCCGACCTGTCCCTGGACGTCCGCGACCTCGGCTCGGTCTACCTCGGCGGCACCGCCCCGAGCACCCTCGTCCGGGCCGGGCACATCCGCGCCCACCACCCGAACGCGGCCGCCCTCGCCGACACCCTCTTCCGCGCCGAACGCGCCCCGCACTGCCTCCACTTGTTCTGACCCGGTCCGTGCCCGCCCGCGCCGTCCGGCGCAGTAGGGTCGCCGCATGCTCCTGTGGATCAACGGCCCGTTCGGGGCCGGCAAGACCCAGACCGCGCACGAGATCCGGCGCCGCCTCCCCGGCAGCGTCGTCTGCGACCCCGAGCACGTGGGGTTCGGCCTGCACCGGATGATGCCGTCGAAGCTTCGCGGGGACTTCCAGGACCTGCCCGCCTGGCGCCAGGGCGTCTTCGAAGTGCTGGACCGCACGCTCGCCGCCCACGACGGGGTGGTGATCGCGCCGATGACGGTGGTGGAGCCGGTGTACTTCCGCGAGACCGTCGGCCGGCTGCGCGAACGCGGCCACGACGTCCGTCACTTCGCGCTGCTGGCCGAGCGCGGCACGGTGGTGCGACGGCTGCGCGAGCGCGGGGGCGGGCACGTCGTGGGGTTCGTCGCCGGAAAGGACGCCCCGCTGCGCCGGGAGAGCTTCGCGCTGTCCAGGCTCGACCTGTGCCTGGAACGGCTGCGCGGGGAGGAGTTCGCCGAGCAGGTGTGGACCGACCGGCTCACCGTCCCACGGGTCGCCGACCACATCGCGGCCGCCTCCGGGCTGAGGCTCGCCCCGAACACCGACGGCCCGCTCCGCGGACGCGTCCGCCGGGCCTGGAC
>NZ_JBHUAF010000543.1:0-4288 GCF_042789895.1 Kitasatospora sp. NPDC056783 | reverse complement strand
CGCCCTGGACGCCCTGGCCGACCTGACCACCCTGCCCGCCCTGGCCGCGGCCCTGGCCGGACTGGTAGGGCGGCGGGGCCACCGGCGGGCGCTGGGCGTAGCCGGGCGGGGGCGGGGACTGGCGGTAGCCGCCGGGCTGCTGCTGCGGCCCGGGCCGGCCGGCCGGGGCGCCCTGGCCGTGCTGGCCGCGGCCCTGGCCGGCCTGGAAGGGCGGCGGGGCGACCTGCGGCTCCGGGTGGTCCGGGTAGTCCTCCGGGCCGAAGTAGCCGACCTGGGTCTGCTGGTTGCGGTCCCGGGCCGCGCGCAGCTGGGTCTGCCACGGGTGCGGCGTCTCCTCCTGCGGCGCGGGCGGCCCGGCGGGCGGCGGCGGCACGGCGACGGGCGGCATCACCCGGGTGCGGTCCGCGGCACCCGGCGGGGACGGGGGCGGAGTCTGGGTGCCCATCACCCGGGTGGCCGCGGCCGGGTCGTACTGCGGCCCGCCGGGGGTGGCCGGCGGCAACACCTGGGTGCGGTCCTCGGTGCCCGGGGCCGCCGCGGGCGGGGGCAGGGCGGAGGGGACGGCGGTCGGCTGCGGGTCCGGCAGCAGCAGGGCGCCGACCGCCAGCGCCTCGTCCACCGCCGCCGGGGAGGCGTGCACCCCGACGCCGGCCGCGACCACCCGCAGGGCGCGGGCCAGCGAGGTGGCGCCCGGCCGCTGGGCCGGGTCCTTGCGCAGGCAGCGCTCGATCACCGTCCAGAGCGGCTCGGGCATGGTGCTGGGCCGCTGCGGCTCCTGGGCCAGGTGCGCGTGGAGGAGGGCGATCGCGCTGTCGCCCTCGAACGGCTGGCGGCCGGTGACGAGCTCGTACAGCATGATCCCGGCGCCGTACACGTCCACCGCGGAGGTCTGCGGGCGGCCCTCGGCGGACTCCGGCGCGACATAGGCGGGGGTGCCGACGAACTCGTGGGTGCGGGTGACGCCCGGGGAGTCGGCGAGGCGGGCGATGCCGAAGTCGGTGAGCAGCGGGTGCATCCGCTCGGCGCCGTCCACCACGGTGGAGGCGAGCATCACGTTGGCCGGCTTGAGGTCGCGGTGGACGATCCCGTCCGCGTGGCTGGCCGCCAGCGCGTCCGCGACCTGGGCCATCAGCAGGGAACCCGCGATCGGGCTGAACGGGCCGTTGGCGCGCAGGTAGCGGGCCAGGTCGGGGCCGTCCACCAGGTCCATCACGAGGGCCAGCAGCTCGCCCTCGACGACCAGGTCGCGGACCCGGACGATGTTGGGGTGGGACAGCCTCAGCAGCAGCGAGCGCTCGCGCAGGAAGCGCATCACGACGTCGGGGTCGACGGCCAGTTCCTCGCGCAGCACCTTGATCGCCACCCGCTGCCCGGGCTCGAAGCCCGGCACCCGGACGTCCTCGCGCACCACACCGCGCCAGACGGTGCCGGTCGCACCCCGCCCGAGGGTCTCATCCAGCAGATACTTGCTGCCGACTGGCCGCACCTGTCGCACTCCTCGCCGTGCCGCCCGCGCGGGGCGCTCCTCCGCCGGTGCGGTGAGCCTGCCGGGCCCGTGTCTGCGGCCACTCTAACGGTGTCCGTTCGGGTTTTCGGGGGACTGGCGGGCCATCCGAGCAGGGTTGGGGGACATCCCCTAGGGGAGTCCCGGGAGGCGGTGGCCGGGCCTCGTCGCGGGCCGGCCCACCGGCTTCCGGACGGGCGGTTGACCTGACTCCCCGTCGCCCCCAACATGGCGATGATCGCAAGATCGTCAAATCCGGTACGGTGCGCGGACCGTCCGTGACGGATGGCAGGATGGACACTCGCCACTCGTGTGGCCCAACGGTGCCCCGGCACCGGACAGCGGCACCAGGCTTCACATCAGCAGAAGGGACCCGCGGGCGAGATGCAGATCCGGCTGACCGTCCTCCGACCGCGCAGCGGCCCGTCCGCCGCCGGCTCCGCCATTCCCTACGTGGACGTGCTGGTCACCGCGCCCGTCGGCACCGCACTCGGCGCCATCGCGGGCGCGCTCGCCGGCGCCGTGGGCGTGCGCGGTCCACGGGCCGCCACCCATGTGCACCTGTACGCCGGGGCGCACCGGGTCGACGAACACACCCTGATCGGCCACCCCCCGCTGCTCGACGGTGCCGTCCTCAGCCTGAACGAGCCCGACCCGACCGCCGACGACCCCGACGACGCCCCCGCCGCCGCCGAACTGCGCGTGGTCGGCGGCCCCGACGCCGGCGGCGTGCACCGGCTGCACGGCCGGGAGATCCGGATCGGCCGCTCCGCCGAGGCCGACGTCCCGCTCGACGACCCGGACGTCTCCCGGCTGCACCTCTCCCTGCACCTCACCGAGGACGGCCGGGTCACCGTCCGCGACCTCGGCTCCACCAACGGCACCACCCTGGACGGCCGGCTCGTCCCGCCCTGCCCGCCCGAGGCCGCCGTCCCGCTGGAGCCCGGCGCGGTGCTGCGCATCGGCGAATCCGCCGTACAGCTCTTCGAACCGGTCGCGGAGCCGCCCCGCGCCGCCCTGCCGGACGGCCACGGCCACCTCCAGCTCGCCGCCCCCGGCCCGGCCCGGCCCGCGCCGCCCGTGGTCGAACCGCCCGCCGCCCCCGAACCCGCGCCCGGCCGCGGCCGCGGCCTGTTCTCCCTGCTGCCCGGCCGCGCCGCCGAACCGGCCGGCCAGGAGAGCGCCGAGCGCCACCACGCCGCCGTACGGCTGCGCCAGACCGCCAACCAGCGCGAACGCTGGCCCGACCTCGCCACCCTGCTGCTCAACGCCGTCGGCCCCGGCCCCCGGCTCTGGGAGCGCGGACCCGGCCACCCCGACGCGCTCACCCTGCGGCTCGGCACCGCCGACCGCCCCGGCGGCCCCGGCACCACACCCGGCACCATGCTGCCCTCCGTCCCGGTCACCCTCGACCTCCAGACCGCCGGCAGCCTCGGCCTCAGCGGCCCCCGCGAACGTCTCGACGCGCTCACCCGCGCCGTCGTCGCCCAGTTCGCCGCGCTGCACCCGCCGACCGGGCTCAGCCTGGTCGTGGTCGACGCCGACCCGGCCCGCGCCGTCGAGGACCGCGTCGACACCTGGGCCTGGGCCCTGTGGCTGCCCCACCTGCGCCCGGTCGACGGCCAGGACTGCCGGCTGCTGATCGGCCTCGACGACGAACAGGCCACCGCCCGGCTGGCCGAGCTCACCGCCCGGCTCAGCGGCCCGAGCGGCCTCACCGGCCACCCCGCCACCGTGGTCGTGGTGGACGGACGCCCGGCCACCGAGGCCGCCCGGCAGGCGCTCGACCTGCTGCTGCGCCAGGGCCCGGCGGTCGGCATCTTCCCGATCTGCCTCGCCGAACAGCCCGAGCTGCTCCCCCGGGGCCTCGGCGCCACCGCCCTGATCACCGGCGAGGTCGGCACCCAGCTCTCGCTGAACCGCCCGGTCGCCCGCGGCCGGGAGACCCTGCACGAGGTCTCGCTGGACGCCGTCTCCGACGCCTGGGCCGAACGGCTGTCCCGCGTCCTCGCCCCGCTGCGCGAAGCCGCCCCGGCCTCCCGCGGCCCGCTGCCCGACGCGCTGCGGCTGCTCGACCTGCTCCAGCTCGACACCGTCACCCCGGCCAAGCTGTCCGCCCGTTGGGAGGCCCACGCCGGCGGCATCGGCGCCGCCACCGCGCTGCTCGGCACCACCCGGGACGAGCTCTGCACGCTCGACCTGGCCGACCCGGAGCTCACCCTCCCCTCCCCCGACCCGGGCGGCCCGCACCTGCTCATCGGCGGCGCCCGAGGCTCCGGCAAGACCGAGCTGCTGCGCACCCTGGTCGCCTCGCTCGCCGTCTCCGAACGGCCCGAGCGCCTGGCCGTCACGATCATCGAGGGCCGGGCCACCGAGGACGGACTCGACGGCTGCACCGAGCTGCCGCACGTCACCGGCCGGGTCAACGCCGCCGCCGAACCGCGCGCCGCACTGCTCGCGGCCGAGGCGCTGGAGGACGAACTCGCCCTGCGGGAGCGGCTGTTCGACGGCCTGGACTTCGCCTCCTGGCACGCCGCGCGCATCCTGGACGGGCAGGGCCTGGACGAGCCGGGCTACGACGGACACCGCCTGGACGAACAGGCCCTGGACAGCCGGAGCGTGGGCGCCGTACCGGTACCCGCCACCGTGGGCGCCGCGGCGCCGATCCCGGCCCCCCGGGTCATCCCGCCGCGCGGCGCCGAGGCCCCCCGCCCGGGCGGCGCGGCCCGGCCGGCCCCCGCCCGCGGGGGCGGGGGCGGCGACGGCGCCGCCGCGCGGCGGTCG
>NZ_JBHUAF010000542.1:0-4318 GCF_042789895.1 Kitasatospora sp. NPDC056783 | reverse complement strand
GGTCGCCGGGGTGCGGGTCCCGGCCGGGGCCGGGGCGGCCCGCGGGGCCGAGGCACTGGTGGTGCGCGCGTCCGGGCCGGCCGTCGAGGACCTGGTGGCCGCGCTGGTGGCCGCGGGCGTGCGGGTGCGCGAGGTCGCGCCGGTGGTGCCACCGCTGGAGGCCGCGTTCCTGGCGCTGACCGAGCAACAGGAGGACGGGACATGAGCACGATCACGGCCGGGCGCACGGCGGCCGCCGCCGAGGCCGCACCCGGGGCGGCGCGGCCGGTGCCGGTGGGCCGGGTGTACCGCTTCGAGCTGGTCAAGCTGCTCTCGCAGTGGCGGATCAGGCTGCTGACGCTGGCCTGCTGGATCGCCCCGGGGCTGTTCACCGCCGCCGTCGCCCAGCAGGGGACGCTGCCCTCCGACACGCTGTTCGGCCGCTGGATGCACGCCACCGGCTGGGCCGGTCCGCTGGTGGTGCTGGGCTTCGCCGGCTCGTGGGCGCTGCCGCTGCTGACCTCGGTGGTCGCGGGCGACGTGTTCGCCGCCGAGGACCGGCTCGGGACCTGGCGCCACCTGCTGGTGACGGTCCGCTCGCCGCGGCGGATCTTCGCCGCGAAGGCGCTGGCCAGCGCCACCGTGATCGTGCTGCTGGTGGCCGGACTGGCCGCCTCCGGCACGGTGGGCGGGCTGGCCGCGGTCGGCGACGAGCCGCTGGTCGGCGTCGACGGGCACCTGCTGCAGCCGTCCGACGCGGCCGGGAGCGTGCTGCTGGCCTGGGCCTGCGCGCTGGCGCCCACCCTGGCGCTGGCCTCGCTCGGGCTGCTCGGCTCCGTCCTGCTGGGCCGCTCGCCGATGGGCCTGCTGGTCCCCGCGCTGGCGGCGGTCGCGATGCAGCTCGCCCAGGTGCTGCCGCTGCCGGTGGCACTGCGCCTGGCGCTGCCCGGCTACGCCTTCGTCTCCTGGAACGGGCTGTTCGCCGACCCGCGGCGGCTGGACGAACCGCTGATCGCGATCGCGGTCAGCCTGCTCTGGGCCGCGGTGGCGACCACGGCGGCCTGGCTGCTGTTCGCCCGGCGGGACTTCACCACCGGCAGCGAGGACGGCGTGGGCCGCCGCACCCTCGCCTTCGCGGTGGCGCCGCTGGCCGGGCTGCTCGCGCTGACCACCGGCGCGATCGCGGTGGCCACGCCCTCGACGGGCTCGGGGATCACGCAGCAGAAGGTGCAGCAGGCGGTCGCCACCGCGTTCGCGCACCTCTACCGGCTGCAGACCGGGCAACTGCACCGGCCGGCCGTGACGGAGGAGCAGCTGCGGGCCACCGCGGAGTGCCACCGGGGCGACGGCCAGGTGGATCCGGAGGGGCCGGGCAACGACTGGCGCTGCGTGGTCACCTGGCACCTGCCCGGCACGGACGCGCCGGGGACGGCGGTCTACCAGCTCGACGTGGCCTCGGACGGGCGGCTGACCGCCGACGGCGACGGCCCGAAGGAAGTCAACGGCTACTTCCTGGTGCACACCCCGACCGGGGACGCGCCCAACCCGCTGTGGCAGTTCGACGGTCAGGTCGGACTGCTCGCTTCCCCAACCGACACGACGGACCCAACGAAGGGCTGACGCCATGCAGGTAACGCGTCGTCGACGCAGCCGGAACGAGCACGTGGTCCTCCTCGGCCGCCGGGTGGGCCGCCGGGCCGCACTCGCCACGGCCTGCGTGACCGCGGTGGCCGTGGCCACCGGTACGGCTTTCGCGAGCACCCAGCAGTTCGGCACCGACCAGGTCGGCCAGACCACCGCCGACGGCCTGGTCGTCTCCAGCGACCAGTACCTCGCCCCGTACGGCAGCCGGCAGGTCATCGACAACGGCAAGATCATGGGCTCCATCGTCAGCCCGGACGGCGCCCACCTGGCCGCGGCGGTCGCCGACGGCGACGCGGCGCTGGTCGTCGTGGACCTGAAGACCGGCAAGGTCCAGCAGCGGGTCGGCAGCAACAAGGCGGACGAGCTGCGCATCCCGAGCGGCTCGGTGGGCCAGGAGTCCCCGGTCTACTCGCCGGACGGCAAGCAGCTGTGGCTGGGCCAGCTCGACGGCTACACCCGGTTCACCGTCAAGCCCGACGGCACGCTGGCGAGCCCGGTGGCGGTGCGGATCCCGGCCGACGGGGACAAGCACGCGCTGGCCTCGGGCGCGGTGTTCTCCGCCGACGGCTCGACGGTGTACGCGGCGGTCAACGGCCAGAACCGGGTGGTCGCGATCGACGCGGCGAGCGGCGCGGTCAAGCAGAGCTGGACGGTCGGCAACGCGCCGCGCGGCGTGGTGCGGGTCGGCGGCAAGCTGTACGTCGGCAACGAGGGCGGTCGCACGGCCACGGCCGGGGACACCACCATCAACTCGTACGGCACCCAGGTGCCGGCCGACCCGGTGACCGCCGCCACCACCACCGGCACGGTCAGCGTGATCGACCTCGCGAACCCGGCCGCCGCCGTCGGCTCCATCCCCGTCGGCCTGCACCCGACGGCGGTGTACGCCAAGAACGGGGTGGTGTTCGTCGCCGACACCGGCACCGACGAGGTGTCGGTGATCGACACCGCGCGCGACACCGTCGTCCAGACCATCTCCACCAAGCCGTGGCCGGAGGCCTCCGTCGGCTACGAGCCCACCGCGGTGACGCTCACCGAGGACGGCCGCCTGCTGGTCACCCTCGGGCGCGCCAACGCGGTGGCGGTCTACCGGTTCACCGGCGCGCAGACGCCGGTGAGCTACATCGGCCTGCTGCCCACGGACTACTTCCCGGCCGAGGTCGCCACCGTCGGCTCGAAGGTGATCGTCTCCAACACCCGCGGCATCGACGCCCGGCGGCCCAACAGCACCGGCGCGCACAAGACCCACGACACCACCTCCAGCCTGACCCAGTTCACCCTGCCGAGCGACAAGGAGATCCGCTCGCAGACCGACAAGGTGTTCCGGCAGAACGGCTGGACCAACAACGCGGTCAAGCCGGCGAACGGCCACAAGGCGAAGGCCGAGGTGGTGCCGAAGCGGATCGGCGACCCGTCGCCGATCAAGCACGTCTTCCTGATCGTCAAGGAGAACCGGACCTACGACCAGGTCTTCGGCGACGTCGCCAAGGGCAACGGCGACCCGAAGCTGGCCCAGTTCGGCGCGAACGTGACGCCCAACCAGCACGCGCTGGCCGAGCAGTTCGGGCTGTACGACAACACCTACGACATCGGCACCAACTCCGCCGAGGGCCACAACTGGCTGATGCAGGCCGACAACCCGGAGTACACCGAGTCCTCGGCCGGCGAGTACGAGCGCAGCTACGACACCGAGGACGACGCCCTGGGCCACCAGCGCTCCGGCTTCCTGTGGACGGGCGCCCAGGCGGCGGGCAGGACGGTGCGCGACTTCGGGGAGTTCCACCAGTTCCTGGACAAGCCCGCCGACGCCACCTGGCAGAACCTGTACTGCGACTCCAAGGCGATGGACGAGACCGGGCAGGACAGCGCCTACGCCCTGAAGTCCTCCTCGCCGATCCCCTCGCTGAACAGCGTCTCGGTGCCCGGCTTCCCCCGGTTCGACACCGACGTACCGGACCTGTACCGGTACCAGATCTGGAAGCAGGACTTCGAGCAGAACGGCCCGGCGAACCTCAACATGCTGTGGCTGTCCAGCGACCACACCGGCGGTCCGGCGAGCCCGGCCGCGCAGGTCGCCGACAACGACCTCGCGACCGGCAGGATCGTCGACGAGATCACCCACAGCGAGTACTGGAAGGACTCGGCGATCTTCGTCGTCGAGGACGACTCCCAGGCCGGTCTGGACCACGTGGACGGCCACCGCGCGCCGATCCAGATCATCAGTCCCTGGGCTCGGCACGGGGCCGTGGACAGCCGCTACTACTCGCAGATCACCATGATCCGCACCATCGAGCAGATCCTCGGGATCCGCCCGATGAACCAGAAGGACAGCGCGGCCAGCCCGATGACCGGGGCCTTCACCGACCGGCCGGACTACACGCCGTTCACCGCGGTGCCCAACCGGACCTCGCTGACCGACGGGCTGAAGACGCCGCCCTCCTGCGGCCTCGACGTGCCGGCCGCGCAGGACCCGCGGGCGGCGGCGGTGCCGGCCACGACCGCGCCGCCGGCCGCGGAGCGGGCCGTCGCGGCCCAGTGGGACACCTGGAAGTCGCGGCAGCGGCTGACCGGCCCGAACGCGGCGCCGGACCGTGCCAACCCGGCGCAGATGGAGCACCTGGTCTGGTACCAGGCGCACAACTGGGCCACGCCGTACCCGGGCGAGGGCGCGATCCTCGCGCCGAACGACGTGCCC
>NZ_JBHUAF010000541.1:0-4403 GCF_042789895.1 Kitasatospora sp. NPDC056783 | reverse complement strand
GGTCGAAGTCTCGGGCCAGCGCCGCCACGTCGATGTCCCCGGCGACGGGCAGCGGCGGGCGCAGGCAGTGCTCCCACAGGGCCCGCCGCCCCGCTTCGTCCGGGGCCGGGAACTCCACCATCACGTCGAAGCGCCGGGTGAACGCCTCGTCGATGTTCCCGCGCAGATTGGTGGTCAGCACGGCGACCCCGTCGAAGGACTCCAGCCGCTGCAGGAGGTACGCGCTCTCCATGTTGGCGTAGCGGTCGTGGCTGTCGCGGACCTCCGAGCGCTTGCCGAAGACCGCGTCCGCCTCGTCGAACAGCAGCACCGCGTTGACGTCGGCCGCCTGGCCGAAGATCCGGTCGAGGTTCTTCTCCGTCTCGCCGACGTACTTGTCCACGACGGAGGACAGCTCCACCACGTACAGGTCCAGCCCCAGCGCCGCGGCCACCGCTTCGGCGGCCATCGTCTTCCCGGTGCCGGACTCGCCCGTGAACACGGCGACCACGCCGTTGCCCCGGCCGCCGCCCCGGCGCATCCGCCAGTCCCGCAGCACCTGCTCGCGGTGGCGGGCACGCTGCACCAACTCCCTGACCCGGAGCGATGGTTCGGGTGGCAGTACAAGGTCCGAGAGGTCCACCGCCGGGCGCACCCGGCGGGCGTAGCGGTCGAGTCCGGTGGCGTTGCGCAGCCGGGCGGCCTCGTGGAGGTGGCGCGCCGACAGCGGCACGCCGTCCGCCGCGGCGAGGTCCACCGCGTCGCGGGCCGCCTGCCGGATCCGGGCCCCGGCCATCCGGTAGGCACCGGCCGCCGCCACCACCTCCGGCGCCAGTTCCGATCCGCCGGCCTCCTCGGACGTACCGGCGTCCGCGGTGCGCAGCGCCGCCCGCCAGGCCGCCGCCCGGTCCAGCGGCGGGCGGCCGGCGGACAGCGCGAGCAGCGGCGCGTCCGTCCAGGCAGGGTCGAACGGCTCGCCGCCGAACAGCACCAGGGGCACCACCGCGGCGCCCGCCGGCGTCTCCGGTTCCACGGCCGCCCGCACCCACGGCCGCTCGGCTCCGGCCGGGAGCGGGCCGAGGAGCAGTGTCGCCCCCCGCAGCCGGGCCTCGCGCAGGGCGACGGCCACCGTCTCGGCCGGGCCGTCGGCGGCCGGGTCCTCGACGGCCCGGCCGGGGTCGAGCCGCAGGACCGGGCGGCCCGCGCCGGAGCAGGCCCACAGCGCCGTTTCCTCCCCGTCCTCGCCGTCCGGGCAGCGCAGGTGCAGCGGCCGGTCCGGGCGGGCGCGCAGCGCACCGGCCGGACGCGGGTCGGCCCCGGGCGGCGGCTGCGGAGCGTGGAGCGGCGCGGGCGCGCCCGGGCCGCCCAGCAGATACCGGCACACCTCGTCCGGTACGCGCAACTCCCGCTCGAGGAACGGGCGTTCGGTGTGCTCGACGATCAGCGTCCGGCCCGTGAGCAGCGGCGCTCCGGCCGCCAGCCGGGCGCGGGCCGGGCCGGACAGGCTGGAGCACCCGCACAGGTCCAGTACCAGGCCGATGGTGGCCCGCCGCCGCCCGACGTCGTCGTTGAGGTACCCGTAGAGGCCGGCGAAGCGGCGGTCCAGGTCCGGCGCGAGGGCGAGCAGCAGGATCTCCCGGTCGAACCGGCCGAGGCCGAAACGGGCGACCAGCGCGTCGGTCGGGCCGTGCCCGCTCGGCTCCGGCGGGGCGAAGGCGGCACGGGCGTCGAAGGCGTCGAAGGTGTCGAACGACTCCAGCGCGCCCACCTCGGCAACGCCACTCGATCCCGATCCCGATCCCGGCCCGGGCCCGGGCAGCGCCAGCAGCCGCCCGACAGCCTCCTCCGAGAGGTAGAGCCCGCGCAGCGGGTCGTCCGCGGTCGGGTCGTCGGCGGCCAGCTCGGCTGTGCGCCGCGCCACCCGGGCCCGTACCCGCTCCAGCAGCCCGGCCAGCGCCAGGGCCTGTTCCCGCACCGGGTCCACCGGCTGCGGGCGCGTCACGCCCCGGCCCCCCGGGCCTGCCCGACCAGCCGGTGGGGGCCCGTACGCACGTCCGCGGCCCCGCCGTCCACCGTACGGGCGCGCACCTCCAGTCCGGTGGCCGGCGGCCCGACGCCGAGGTCGACGCCCACCGGGAACGGTGCGGTGACCACCACGTCGAGGGAGGGCTTGAGCCGTCCGCCCAGCGCCGTCCACAGCTCCGACACCGGCCGGTCCCGGTCGGCGCGCAGCGCCACCGACACCGGGACGGCCGGCGCGGCCCGCCCCAGCAGCGGGCCGAAGTGCTCGCGCGGCAGCGCCTCGGTCCGGATCAGGGTGCCGAGCACCGCCGACAGCAGCCGGTGCTCGTCCTCCGCCCGGGCGGTCCAGGCGCTGACCAGGTAGCTCAGCCGGTACCAGCGGGGCGGGTGCCGCAGCGCCACCGTCGCGCCGCGCTCGTCGCGCACCGACACCGGCCCCACCTCGCGGCGGGCCAGTTCCTCGTGCACGTCGTACAGGTACACGTTGACGGCGGGCCCCGTCCGCCGCGCCGCCCACTCGCTGGTCGGCGCCTCCATCGCGACGTCCACGCCACCGCCCGGCAGCGCACCCTGGACGATCACCGCGCGCAGCGCCGCGTCCACTTCGTGAATCATTCCCGACTCCTCATCCGTACCAGGCTGTTGACCGACGTCCTGACGGCCCGGCTCAGATGAACCCCTCGCGCAGCGCGTACGCCACGGCGTGCGCGCGGTTGCGCAGCTGCATCCGGGTCATCACCCCTTGGAGCACGGTCTTGATGGTGCGCTCCGAGTAGGCGAGCCGGCCCGCGATCTCGGCCGTGTCGAGCCCGTCCGCGATCAGGCGCAGGACGGTCGCCTCCCGTTCGGTCACCCCGGCGAAGCCCAGGCCCTGCGGCTGGAGCACGTTGCGCTGGAGCCGGCCCACCTGGGCCAGCAGTCGGCCGAGCAGGTCGGGCGGTAGGTCGCCGTCCCCGCGGTGCGCGGCGAGGACGGCGGAGGTGAGCTTCTCCGGGCTGGTCTCGTGGCGCCACAGCACGGCGCTGGTGCCGCACTCGACGGCCCGGAGCAACTCGTGCTCGTTGACCCCGGTCACGACCGTGACCAGGCGCAGCCCGTGGCCGCGCACGAACCTGCGGCAGCGTTCGGCGGTCGGCTCGTCGATCCGCTCGGTCACCACCACGGCCACCCCACCGGGCCGGGTCTCCCCCTCCGAGACCAGTTCCAGGGCCGGCTGCTCCCGGATCGCCGAGGCGGTCCCCGCCGCCGAGATCCGGTCCACGGCGTCGACCAGTACGGGCACGCGTTGCACGAGTTCACTCCTTGTTCGGCAGGTACGTCCGGGAAGCCCGGACCGCCCTCGCGGCCACCCGCGCGCCCCTTGGAGCGCGCCGCCCCCGCTGGCAGTCTCGTTGGCGACCGGCGGCACTGTGCCGGCCCTCCCGGTGTTCCGGTCGACATCCCCCGGACCGGAACACCGGGAGGTTCGCACGAGCCGATCAAGATCCGATCAAAGCCCTCGGCGCGCCCGTTGATCGGGCGTCGACCGGCCCGGGCCCCGCCTCCGTTCCACCGGGCGGCTCCGGGCCCCGGCGGGGTCTCCCCACCTGCCGGGTCGGCGGTTCCGCCTGCCGCGTCCACCTCATTCACCATCGACCTGGGGGAAGCCCATGTTCACGAACCTTTCCAGCAGTCAGCCCTCCCGCCGCGCCCGGCGGACCGTCCTGGCCGGCGCGGTCGGCGCCACCGCTGTCCTCGCGCTCACCGCCTGCGGCCCGGAGGACGGCGCCAGCGCCTCGGTCGCGGTGACCGCCGCGGCCACCCAGGGCGGTGCGGCTCCGGCCGCCACCGCCGCGCCCGCCACCGGGGCTCCGGCCCAGCCGGCCCCGACCAAGGCGGCGCCCGGCGGCGCCGCGCCGAAGCCCGGTGGCGCGGCCACGGCCGGCGGCAAGAACGCCGGCGCCGAGGCCGCCGCCAGCACCGCCCTCGCCTGCACCCCGGACGACCTCAAGGTGTCCGCCTACGACAACACCACCGACCAGGTCAACGGTGTCGTCACCGTCCAGCTCGACTTCAAGGGCAGCCACGAGTGCAAGCTCTTCGGCTTCCCCGGGGTGGACCTCAAGATCGGCGGGACGACCATGTCCGTGCAGCGCAACGGCGACACCCCGTACGGGACGGTCCTCAAGACCGGGATGACGGCGGCGTTCAACATCTACTACCCCGTCAACAACTCCGGCGGGACGGGTGTCAAGGCCTCCCAGATCGTCATCACGCCCCCGAACGACACCCACCAGGTGACGGTTCCCTGGCCGGGCGGCTCCTTCGGGCTCGACAACCCCGAGAAGCCGGACAGCAACGGCAAGGTCCTGGTCGGCCCCGTCGGCGAGGTCTCCAACTCTCCGGCGGGCTGACGGCAGGGC
>NZ_JBHUAF010000540.1:0-4414 GCF_042789895.1 Kitasatospora sp. NPDC056783 | reverse complement strand
GTGGCCCGACCGTCCGGTCACGACCGCGAGGACAGCCGCGCCCGTCCGGCCCCGGATACCCGTTCGGCCCCAGACGACCGCGGGGGCTTGCGATCGCGCCGCCACGGAGCCCGTCCGCGCCGCCACGGAGCCCGTCGTCGAGGTGACGGCACTCGACGCCCGGGTCGGCACCGGCCGAAACCGCCACCAGGTCTTCGCCGGACTCGACCTCGCGCTGCGGCCCGGCACCCTGACCGGGATCACCGGCCCGTCCGGCTGCGGCAAGACCACGCTGCTGCGCACCCTGGCGGGCCTCCACCGCCCCGAAGGCGGAGACATCGCCCTCGGCGGCGAACCCCTGGCCGCCTCCTACCGGCGGCGCACCCGCGACCAGCGCCGCCGCATCCAGCTCGTCCCGCAGAACCCGCTCGGAGCCCTCAACCCCGCCCACACCGTCGGTGCCACCCTCGCCCGCCCGCTGAAGCTCCACTTCGCGCGGCCCACCGACCGGTGCGACGCCCGCGTCGCCGAACTGCTCACCGCCGTCGGCCTCACCCCCGGCCACGCCGACCGGCATCCCCACGAACTCTCCGGCGGGCAGCGCCAACGCGTCTCCATCGCCCGGGCCCTGGCCGCCGAACCCGACGTCCTGCTCTGCGACGAGGTCACCTCCGCCCTCGACGCCGACACCGCCGACGGCATCATGGAACTCCTGCGCGCCCTACGGACCGACCGGGGCCTCGCCGTCGTCCTCGTCAGCCACGACCTGCCCCTGCTCTCGGCTCACGCGGACATCCTCCTCACCCTCGACGGCGCGGCCGGGACGCCGCTCGCGAAGCGGCGGGAGGTCCCGAGCCCGGTTCCGGGCTGAGCGCCTCGCACGGCGGCGTCAGTGGGCCGTTCCGGCGTGCGGCTCGCCGGCCGGGCCGGCGCCCTCCCGAACCCTCGACCAGGTCCGCCGGGCTCCCCGGGTCAGGGTCCAGCCGCTCGGCTCGCGGAGCGGCGGTGCCTGTCCGGCTCCCCGGGCGGCGGCCGCGCACACGCGCCGCAGCAGGGAGTTGAGTTCGACGCGCTGCCCCTTCGTCAGGGACGCCAGCAGGTCGTCCTGCGCCGTCGACGCGTCGGCGTGGAGCACCTCCAGGGCGGACTCGCCCGAGGCCGTGACGGTCAGGACCTCCTGTCGGCCACCGACGTGGACGACCATCGCCTGGAGCAGACGCGCCGACAGGAGATCGTCGAGGGCCTGGCCCACCTCGGCCGCGGGTGCCTCGATCCGGGCGGTGAGATCGTCCCGACCGTGCGGCCCCAGCTGCGACAGCGCCGACAGCAGCGCGTGGTGGACCGGGGTCAGCCCCCGGTGTTCCAACCGCTGGGCCAGCAGACGGTCGACGGCCCGGCCGGCCTCCGACAGGAGGTAGACGGACTGCTCGAACGGACTCGACGAGCCCTGCCGTCCGTCGTACAAACCGTGTCCCCATCATCGGAAAAGCGCGACGCCCTCGGCGTCGGAGAAGCAAACCGAGGCTCACCATACCCACGCCCGCGACCATTGGTCTACATCAATGTCGTCAGACCGTCAGTGTCCGACGATCGTCCGGGCCGCGTGCTCCACGTACTCGTGCAGGCCGTAGGGGAGACCGAGCGTCAGCAGGGCCGGCACCACCACCGCGGCGAGGAGACCGGCCGCGGCCGCGCGCGGCCCGCGACCCCTGGGCCCGGCGGGTTCCGGCTCCAGCAGGGCCCGCACCCGCCGGGGGACCGGTCCCGTGCTCACGGACAGGAACCGGCTGCCGCGCGCACCCGCTCCGTGTGCGCCGGCCCCGTTCACATCGGCCCCGTTCACATCGGCCCCGGCCGAGCCGGCCAGCGCGGCGCGGGCGATGGCGGCCGCGGCGAGCCCCCGGTCTCCCACCGCCGCCGCGGCGGCCTCGTCCGCCCACCGCTCCAGGTGGAACTCCAGCGCGGGTTCCAGTCGCGCGAGCGCCGGGTGCACGGCGGCGGCCAGGTCGACGAGGGCCGACAGCACATGGTGGCGCCCGCGGAGGTGCGCCCGTTCATGGGCGAACAGCACCGCGCGCTCCGACGGCCCGAGAGCCTTCAGCATGCCCTCCGACACGACGACGCGGGCCCGCCGCCGGCGGTGACGGGGCAGGACGAAGGCCTCCGCCTCCTCGCCCGGGACGACGAGCACATCGCCCTCGGCCGTCCCCTCCCCGGTCAGCCTCCACGCCCGGGACAGCAGCGCACGCCGGCCGCGTGCGGCCAGCGCCAGCCGGAGGGCCTGCACGGCGAGCAGCGCCCCGGCGACGCCGGACACCGGCAGCACTGTCGGCCAGTGTGCCGTCACCCGGGCGAACGGCAGGTGCTCCAGCTCCGCCAGGAACGGCACGTGGACGAGGCCGACCAGCACCGCGACCGTGCCGCCCGCGAGCAGCGCGGCCGCCCCCGCGAGCGCCAACGAGGCCTCGCGCGGCGGGAGCAGCCCGGCCAGCCGGTGTGCCGCCGGCACCGCCGCCCAGGGGAGGGCGACGGCGAGGGCGACGGCCACCAGGAACGGCGTCACGCCCCGCCCTCCGGCACGGCCTCGCCCCCGGCCGCACCCGCCTGGGCCTCCGTCCCGGCCTCCGTCTCGATCAGCAGGCGCCGCAGGACGTCCCCGTCGTCCGTGGACAGCGAGGACACGAAGCGCTTCAGCACCAGGTCCCGCCGGGGCTCCTTCTCCAGTTCCCGGCGCATCCGCCCGGCCGCCAGCCCGGCGGCGTCCGAGACCGGCGCGTAGGCGAAGGACCGCCCCGGCCGGGTGCGCTCCACGGTCCCCTTCTCGTGCAGGCGGGCGAGGATCGTCGTCACGGTCGTCCGGGCGAGGTCCTGCCGCAGCACCCCCTTGACCTGCCGCGCCGTCATCGGCTCACCGGCCGCCCACAGCACCGCCAGCACGTCCGCGACCAGTTCCCCGTGCGGGCGTCTGGCCTCCTGGCCCTCCCTCGCCATCTCTCTCCCTGTCCCGATGTCTTCGTCCGGCACACCCCGACGCCGATGGCGGCCGTCGCCTCCCCCGATACGGCGAGAAGAGCCGAGGCCATTTTACTTAGGCGTGCCTAAGCTAAATTTACGGGGGTGTGCGGGTCGCCGTAAGGGGGGATCCGGCGGCGGTGGCGGGGGAGGCGGGGGAGTGCCGCGTGGCGCATCCGCCCGTCGGCCACGGGCCGCCTGACGCCTCGTGGGCCGTCAGGGCGCCGGCTCGGGCGCGCACCCGGGCAGCGTGATCGTTGACCTCGGGTTCGCCCGGATGTCGCGGGAACGAGGGCCGGCGTTGGCCGGGCGCTGCCACGCTCACGGGCCTGTCCGCCCTTGAAACGAGGAGTGCCATGCGTTCCATCCCCCCGTCCCGCCGTGCCGCGGCCCTCGGAGCGGCCGTCGTCGCGATGGTCGTGTCGGCGCCGGTCGCGTACGCCGCCCCCGGCGCGCCGGGCACCCGGCCCTCGCAGTGCGGGCACGACAACCGCTCCACGCCGTTCGCCCAGTACCTGTGCGCCCAGTCCGGCCAACTGCTCGACGTCCGGATCGGCGACGTGCACCCCACCCAGCCCGCGCTGGGCTATGACGAGGTGTACTACAAGCTCGGCCGCTACACCCTCGGCAAGGACGCGGTGAACAAGAAGTTCGCCGACTGGTGCGAGGCCGACGGCCGCGTCGACGCGGCGACGGTCCAGCCCGGCGCCCGCCTGGACGACCCGTCCTCCTTCACCTGCAAGCTCCCCGTCGGCGCCGAGACGGCAGACAGCGTCGCCGCCATGAAGACGGTCGTCATAGGCCCGCACGGCGAGCCGTTCCTCACCGACGGGCACCACACCCTCACCTCCTTCTACGAGACCCCGGACGGCGGCGCGAACCTGCACGTCCGGCTGCGGGTGCTGGCCAACTACAGCAACCTCACCCGCCAGGACTTCTGGGAGCGGATGCAGGCCAACAAGTGGGTCTACCTGCGCGGCCCGGAGGGTGACCAGGTCAAGGTGAACAAGCTGCCCACCGGCGTGGGCCTGGCCAACTTCCGCGACGACAAGTACCGCAGCCTGCTCTACTTCGGCCGGGACATCGGCTACACCCAGAACTCCCTGCCGTTCCAGGAGTTCTACTGGGGCAGCTGGGTCCGCGACGCGAAGCCGGTCGACCTCTCCGGCTGGGACCGCGACGACCTCGGCAGCTACCTGGCCACCGTCCAGGGCCTGACCCGTTCGATCGCCGCGCTGCCCAAGACCTCCGTCGTCGACAGCGGCTTCACCGCCGCGGACCTCGGCGCGCTCGACCAGTGGAACGCCGGCAAGCCCGCCACCAAGGGCGAGTTCGACAAGCTGAGCAAGCCGTACTCCGACGCCAAGCCCGGCAAGCTCGCCTACGCGCTGGAGTACAAGCGGATCAACGGCCTGGGCTGACC
>NZ_JBHUAF010000539.1:0-4467 GCF_042789895.1 Kitasatospora sp. NPDC056783 | reverse complement strand
GCCCGGACGGGCACCCGACGGGCACGGACGGGCACGCGGAAGGGCCCGGACGCGTACGTCCGGGCCCTGGCGGCGCCGTTCGGGTTCGGGCTCGGGCGGCCGGCCTTCCGTTCAGCCGCGCAGGACGGTCTTGGTCCGCATCAGGAAGTCGCCGAGGTAGCCGTCGTGCGGCACAGCGCGGTCCATCCAGTGGGTCGGGTGGTCACCGAGGTACACGTTGGCGACGGTCGGGTCGTCGACCAGTTCGTCGACGAGGTCGGCGTCCCGGTCCTCGTCGCCGCTGAGGACACCGAGGACCAGCGTGTCGCGCAGCTCGCCCGTCCCCTCGGCGCGGCTCCAGGGAGCCACCCACACGCAGGGGAAGGGCAGTTCGGCGGTGTGCCAGCCGCCCTTCAGATCGGGTACCTCGAACACCGCCGGGCGCAGCACCGCTCCCCCGCCCGGGAGTTCCTCCACCACGCCGTCGCCGCCGAGGTGGGCCACCGTGCCCCTGGCGCGCTCCCGCAGGTGCCGCTCCAACGCCCGCGCCCGGTCGGCCGGTTGGACGGGCAGCGCGGACTTCTCGTCCTCGGCGGGCAGGCTCGGCAGCGCGCCGAGGCGCTCGGCGAGGGCGCGGGCCAGCGGCGCCGGGTCCCCCTCGACCAGGACCGCGGTGACGTCGACGCACTTGACGCCGCCGTGGTGGGCGATCGAGTCCACGATCGTGTCCAGGTGCGCGCGCCAGTCGCCGCCCTCGGTGACCAGGATCTTGGTCCGGCCGGGGCCCTGGACCAGGACGGTGGGGTCGTCGGCGTACTTGCGCACCACGTCGTCACCGCCGTACACCAGCGCCAGGTCGGCGCCCAGCAGCACCTCGTCGGCCGTCGCGTGGTCGGTCGGCAGCAGCGCCACGTGGTCGTCGCCGAAGCCGCTCGCGCGCAGCGCCGTCACCAGGCGGTGCGGGGTGAACGGCTCCCGCCGTGAGGGCCGGAGGGCCACCCGGTAGCCGAGGGCGAGGGCCTCCAGCCACAGGGCGTGCGGGGCCGGGTGGTTGCCGGCCGCGTTGACGGCGAGGACGTCACCGCGCCGCGTCCACACCGCGGCGCCGGCCCGGGTCCGCGGGTCCCGCCAGTCCAGCACCGCGCCGCCGGGCAGCGCGCCGTACGCGCCGGCCAGCGCGCGCTGGGCGGAGTCGGCGATCTCGTCGGCGGCGGAGCGCACGGCGGGCAGCGGGATGCCGGAGACCCGGGCCACCGTCTGCTCGTACTCCCGGTACGACAGGCCATCCACGGTGTCCTCGCGGAACATCCGCCCGGCCTCGGCGAGCGCGGCCAGCCGCCGTTCCAGCGGCAGCGGCGTCGCCCGGTGCAGGGCGGACAGCGCGCGGGTGACGAACAGCCTTGGGGTGAGGCTGAGTTCGGCGACGGGAAAGCCGGCGGTGTCGGTGACGGTCTCGCGCTTGCGGGCGCGGTACGGGCCTGCGGGGCCCAGCGCGTCGAGGAGGTGCGGCTCGTCCATCAGTGGACCCCCTCGTAGGCGCGCGCCTCGGTGCCGGGGCGGCCGGCGGTCAGTGGACCAGGGTCGGGCGTGACGCCGGAGGGAAGTTCGAGAATCGGGTCTGCGGTGGACAACTTCGGGCCCCCTTCAGTAATGAGGAAACGGATCAACCGGCCTGGGGCGGGGCGCCTGGCGCCACCTTGTCGAGGATTTCCTCGGCCCAGTCCCGCCAATAGGAAAGGAAGTGCGGGAATCCGCCCTCGTAGGGGTTTCCCGTCCACCGGAAGGTGGCTCCCGGGTTGTGCGTGTCCGCACCCGCGGCGGTGAACAGGTGCGGGCTGCCCCGCGCCCGGGGCCCGCGGGCCTCCTGACGGGCGCACACCGAAAGGGCCCGGGCACCGAGGAGGAGGTGTCCGGGCCCTTCGCCGTGGCGCCGCGGGTCAGCCGGCGACCGGCGCGGGGGTCCGGTCGATCTCCAGGACCGCGCTGGTCCAGTTGAAGCCCAGCCCGATGCCGCACAGCAGCACCCGCTGCCCCGCCTCCAGCCGGCCCGCGCGGATCAGGTACTCCAGGCCGCCGAACTGGTCGACCGCGCCGACGTGGCCGGTCTCCCGGACGAATTCGACCGGCGTCCTGGCCTCGTCCAGTCCCAGCGGCGTGAGAACCTCCTGACGCAGCATCGTCTTGCCGAAGTTCGGGAAGACCAGGTGGTCGATGTCCTCGGGCCGGACCCCGGCCTCCTCGCTCGCCCGCCCGACGGACAGGATCAGGGCCTCGTTCATCCGCTTGAAGACCTCGGAGATCCGGCCTTCGTGTTCCTCGTCGACGAAGGCCCGCATCCGGTCGACGAGGTTGACCGGGTACGCCTTGGGGTCGTCGAAGTCGGGGTACGGCGTGAACTCCACCCCGGCGCGCTGGGCTCGCTCCAGGTCGGACCGGCTCTCCGTGGCGACGGAGGCGATCCGGGCGAAGCCGCCGGCGCGGGAGAGCACCGCGGCGCTCGCGCCGTCGCCGAGCACCAGGCCCGGGTAGGTGCGCCAGCGGTTCCAGGTCGGCCTCTCGAAACGGTCCGAGGAGGTGATCATCGCGGCCTGCCGCTCGGGGCGGCCGGCGAGGAAGGCCGCGGCCAGCTCGATCGCCGCCATGGCGCCGTTGGACTGCTGCTTGACCTCGACGGACAGCCCGTTGCCGTCCAGCACCTGCTGCTGGAGGTAGGAGCCGACGTTCCAGCCGTCCAGGCCGCAGAAGGCGCCCGTGGCGTGCAGCAGGAGCCCGAACTCGTCCGCCTCCAGGCCGGAGTGGCGCAGCGCCAGCTTTCCGGCCCGCACCGCCATCACCGGCTGGGTGTCGTCGTCGCCGGCCACGGCCGCGGAGTTCTGGCCTGAGCGGCGCCGGGTGGCGTCGTCGTACAGGCCGGCCTCGATGGCCTCCTCGACGGGAACCGGCTTCGGGTACCAGGCCCCCACGCCCGTGATGTACAGGTTGTCGTGACGCATGGTGGATGTACTCCTCTCACGAGAGGCGGTCGGGCGGGTTCAGACCGTCCGCTCGATGACCGGGACGGGGCCGGGGCCGCGTCCGGTGCCGACCTCGCCGCCGTGCAGCCACTGGACCTTCCGGTACAGGTCCTCGTCGGACAGCGAGCGCAGCATGGCGTTGCGGGCCTCGGCGGCCTCGCCCGCCGGGTGGTACAGCCGGCGCCCCATCTCGCGGGCCAGCAACTGGACGGCGGCGGTGCGTTCGCGGCGGTCGGCGTTGAACTTCTCGAAGCGCTGGGCGAAGTCGGCCGGCTCGGTGCCGATCAGCTCGCCGAGCACCACGGCGTCCTCGATGGCCTGGCAGGCGCCCTGGGCGGCGTACTGGAGCATCGGGTGGGCGGCGTCGCCGACCAGGACGACCCGGCCGTCGACCCAGCGCTCCACCGGGTCGCGGTCGCACAGCACCCAGGACTTCCAGTCCCGGCCCAGCTCCAGCAGGCGCCGGGCGGTCTCGCCGAGGCCCGGGAACTCGTCGAGGACGTGGTCGCGCTCCACCGGCAGCCCGAGCACGGCCTCCGTGGCGCCGTCGTCGCGGGTGGCGGCCAGGTTGAGGAACTCGCCGCTGCCGATCGGGTAGTGGACGAAGTGCCACTTGGGGCCCGCCCACAGCGTCACGGTGTTCCAGCGCAGTTCCTCGGGGACCTCCTCCATGGGGATCACCGAGCGGTAGATGGTGTGCCCGGACACCTGCGGGTAGCCGTCGCCCACGAGCTGCTTGCGGACGAAGGAGTTGATGCCGTCGGCGCCGATCAGCGCGTCGGCGCGGACCCGCTCGCCGTCGGCCAGCAGGACGGTCACCCCGTCGGCGTCCTGCTCGTAGCGCTCCACCGAGCAGTCGACGCGCAGTTCCACCGAGGGTTCGGCTCGGCAGGCGGCCAGCAGCGGCTCGTACAGGTCGACGCGGTGCACCACGGCGTACGGGTTGCCGAAGCGGGCCCGGTAGGCACCGGTGAGCGGCATCGAGACGACCTTCTCGTCGGTCGTGCCGTCCATGAAGCGGAGTTCGTCGATGTGCACCGCGCGGGCCCGGACCGCTTCGCCGACGGCCAGCCGGTCCAGCGCCTGGAACGCGTTCGGCCCGAGCTGGATGCCGGCGCCGATCTCGGTGAAGCAGTCCCGGCGTTCGAGCACCACAACGTCGTGCCCGCGCCGGGCCAGGCTCAGAGCGGTCGCCAGACCGCCGATTCCGCCACCGGCGATTGCTGTCTTCGGCATTTCCGAGTCCCTTTCCTGTCGTCGGGAGATAACACACATGTTTTCGCCGGGCCAGGCCCTGCGGCAATGAACGGAACCTGACTTCGTCAGCTGGCCGGAAAACGGAAAAGCCCCCGGAATTCCGGGAGCTGGAAAAGGGGAGGACAGTGGCTCCGGTCGGACGGACTGGGGGGTTTCCGTCCGGCCGGAGCCACTGGGGCGGCCCGGGGGAGGTGGGCCTGGGAGGTGGGGCTCAGGG
>NZ_JBHUAF010000538.1:0-4516 GCF_042789895.1 Kitasatospora sp. NPDC056783 | reverse complement strand
CGCCCGGTGCGCGCCGGCCACCCCGGACAGCGGGACCGTCCGGTCGATCCGCGCCACCAGCCGCCGTTCGACGGAGAGCCGGAACAGGTGGTCGGCGACGTGCTCGAACAGCTTCCGGTCGGCCAGGACGTGCTTGAGCCAGAAGCCCTGCGCGCCCGCCGAGCGCTCGGTCAGCTCGCCCATCGTGAAACCGTCCTCCACCCCCTCCCGCGCCCCGACCGACACCAGCCGCCCGAAGGGCGCCAGCGCGGCCAGCCCCGCGCGCAGCACCGGGCCGCCGACCGAGTCGACGAACAGGTCCAGCCCACCCTCCAGCGCGAGTCGCCCGGCCAGGTCGGGGTCCTCGGGGTCGAACACCGCGTCGGCGCCCAGCGAACGGACGAACTCCCGCTTCTCCGGGGTGGAGGCCAGCGCCACCACCCGGCCCGCGCCGAGTTCCCTGGCCAACTGCACGGCCAGGTGGCCGACCCCGCCCGCGGCCGCCGTCACCGCGACGGCCTCGCCCGGCCGCAACCGCCCCGCCAGGGCCAGCGCACCGTAGGCCGTCGCCCCCTGCTCCAGGAGCCCGAGCGCCTGCTCGTCGCTCACCCCGTCCGGCACCTCCACCGTGTGCGCCGCCTCGGGTGCGGCCACCCGGGCGTACCCGCCGCCGGCGCGCAGCAGCGCGACGACCCGGCGGCCGTCCTCGCGGCGGCGCCCGACCACGTCGATCCCGAGCACCGCCGGCAGCGGGAAGCGCAGGTACTCGCCGGTGCGGCACTCCAGGTCGGCGTAGTTGAGCCCGGCCAGGGTCACGTCGACCAGCACCCGCCCCGGGCCGGCCTCCGGTTCGGGCACCGTCTCGACGCTCAACTCCTCGGGCCCGCCGTAGCGGTGGATCACCAGCGCGCGCATCCCGCCGCCTCCCATGTCCGCCTCCGCCGTGTCCGCCCGGTCCGTGTCCACGCTGTTCGCCTCCGCCTCGTTCGTCTCCGGCCCGTTCACGTCCGGCCCGTTCACGTCCGGCCCGTTCACGTCCGCCCCGGGCCTCATCCGGCGAACAGCGCGAGCAGCGCGGCCTCCAGGGCCCGGACGGCCTCCGGGGTCCCGGCGACCGCGCAGTACGTCACCGTGCCGTTGGCGGGCCCGAGGTCGCAGCTGTACAGCACGCCGGTTCCGGTCACCGGGTCGAAGGCCAGCCCGGCCGCCACCAGGGCCGCCAGGGCCTCGGCGAAGGAGGGCACCGCGAGCCCGGCGAGCTCCAGCACGTGGCGCGAGCCGCGGTGCTCCTCGCGCAGCAGGCGGCCGAGGACGACGTCGTGCGAGAAGCTGGAGCCGGTGAACCGCGCGTTGGTCTCGTGGAAGTAGATCTCGCCCTTGGGGGTCAGCACGGCGTCCGCGCTGAGCGTGCCCCGATAGCCGATCACCCGCAGTGCCTCGCACAACCTGGCTGCCTGGTCGACGAGTTCGGCATGGACGTCGATGTCCGGGCCGACCGCCGGGGTGATCTCCCCGACCACCACCGGCCGCATGATCATCTCGCCGCAGCCGACCAGCCGCGCCGCCGTGTCGTCGATCAGGAACTGGGCGTACAGCGGCACGGAGTCGGCGAAGTACCTTTCGACCACCACCCGTTGGCCGCGCCCCCCGGTCAGCCAGGCCCACCGCTCGGCCACGTACCCGGCGACCGCCGCCCGGTCCGGCAGCGGCACCACCCGCTCGGCTCCGATCGCCGTCACCCGCTCGTCCCGGGCGAGGATCTCGTTGCCGAGGCCGCCCCCCTGGTACTCGACCTTCACCATGACGCTGTGCCCCCGCGCCAGCAGGTGCTCGATCGCCGCCTCGACCTCCGCGGGCGAACCGGCCACCGTCCCGGGCGGGATCGGCACCCCGACACCGGCGGCCACCGCCCTGAACCCCGCCTTGCTGTTGAGCAGCGCGTTGCCTCCCTGGGCGGCGAAGGGCGCGCCGGGCAGGGCGTGCGCCGCGCCGACCGCCTCCGCCAGTTCGGCCACCGCGCGGTTCGGCACGACGGGCAGCACCTCGTCCACGGTGCGCCCGTCCAGAACGCGGCGCAGTTCCTCGCGGAAGCCGGAATCGGCCAACCGGTCGGCGGTGAGCACCTGGTCGCCCTCGGACCCCGGAGGCGGCACCACGAAGGTCAGACTCCCTGCCCGTACGCCGGTCACCGCGGTGACGTACGCCAGGAACCCGGGATCGGGGCCGGTGGGAAGCACCAGGACGTCGCCGTCCTCGGCCCACCAGAGCATCCGCTGTGCGCCGCACCCGGCGGCCAGCCGCTCCGGCGGTGTCATCCCGGCGAGGTCCCCGATCATCTCCTCGGTGCGGCTGTTCGCGATGCGGAGCGTCGTCATCTGGTGCTCTCTCCCGGCGTTCGGCGCTGGTGTGACCTGCGCTACCGGTGTAGCGCACCGGGGTTGTTCTGGCTCGGCCCTCGGTCAATGAACTAAACCGCGAACAACCGGCGGCCGCGCCGGGCCCGGCCCGGCAGGGTCCGACGGCCCTGGACGAGCGATCAAAATTGGTCTATGCCAATCTTGTCCTGAATGCGTCGTCACAGCGGGCACCGTCCTACAGTTCACTGTTCCTTCCGAGCGGCCGGGTGCGCTGCCGGGTGGTCGGTCAAGCTGGAGGATCGGGATGCCGAGAGCCGTTCGCTGTCTCATTGTCGCGGTCTCCGCCGCGCTCGGTGCCGTCGCGGTGACGGCCGTACACGTCCGGGACTGGGTGCCGCTCGCACCCGCGCTGTGCGTGGACGTGCTCGTCGGGATCGGGTGGCTGTCGCTCGTCGCCCTGGTGGTACAGCGGCAGCCGGCTCCGGAGGCGGCGGTGGACGACACCGCCGGGCGATCGCACCGGGCCTACGCGCTCGCCGGGACGGGCGGCGAACCCCGCGCGAACTCGCACTGGAGGGGCCGCCACTGGCCGTAACCGGCCGAAACGGGTGGCTCAAGATCACCTGAAGCCCTTCCCGCCGCGGGCCGCTCCTGCCACCATGGCGCGAGAACCCGGAGACGAGGGAGAGCCAAGGTGCCGACGGTACGCGTGAGTTCAGCGGTGATGACCCACCCGGTACGCCTGGTCCAGGCTCAGGAGCTGGCCGATCGGCTCGGCCTGGACGGCCTGGCGCTGGATCCCGATCCGGACGGCCCGCCGTCGGCACTGTTGACGGCCCTGGTCGCCTGGGCCGCGGTGGGCGCCGGGGCGAGCCACCACCTCGTCGTCCAGGACGACGTGTCCGCCCCGGAGAACATGGTGGAGCTCGTCGGCCGCGCGGCCACCCGGTTCCCCGACGAGGCCCTCGTGTACTACACCAACTGGCACGCGCGCAACGGCGGCGCCTCCCGGCTCGCCGCACTCGCCGGGGCCTCCTGGGTCCGGGCGGTGCCCGACGAGTTCACCCCGTCGCTCGCCGTCTGCCTGCCGGTCGACACCGCGGACGACTTCCGCGAGTTCGCCACCGGCAGCGACGAACGGCACGACGACGAGCTCTTCTCCGTCTTCTTCCGCGCGCGCGGCCGGATGAGCCTGATCGCCGTGCCGAACGTGGTCGAGCACATCGGCACCAGCAGCATCAACGGCCATGCCACCCAGGGTATCCGGCTCGCCGTCTGCCCCGTGGACGCCGCCGACGCCGCACCGCTGCTGGAGCGGGGCCGGGTCCTGGAGGAGCCGGGCTGGATCCCGTACATGCGCTACGGCGAGGGCTACATCCGGCTGGTCGGCCAGGAGAGCGGTCCGGACGGCGGGCGCGGACACCACCGCTGGCGCGACGCCCTGCCGATGACCGGCCTGGAGGAGCGGACCGTGCTCGACGCGCTGGCGGACGGCATGCCGGCGGACCTGGCGGCGGAGGTGGCCCGGCTGTTCGGCCAAAGCTTCGCCGAGGAGCTGTGGATCCACTGCCTGCTGCTCGGCCGGCAGGCGGCCGAGGCCGCCCGCCGGCTCGGCGACCCCGGCGACGTCCCGCCCGAGTCCCTCGCCCGGCTGCGGGACGCCGCGGTGGCCACCGCCGGACCCGCCGGCCTGCCGCCCGAGCGTCGTCCCGAGGCCGGTCCGCAGGAGGTGCGGCTGATGGCCGCGTTCGCGTGGACCGCCGTCAGGGCCGGGGAGCGGCTGGGCCGGGCCTCGTGATTCCCCCCGGGCGCGCGACGCGGATCAGGAGACCCGGCCCGCCTCCGGCTTGACCGGATGGGTGATCCACACCCCGGGCTCCCAGTACCCACCGAGGTCGCGCTCCCGGTCGATCCGGAGCAGGGAGAGGCCGCCGGGGAAGACGTAGTCGCCGCTCTCCGGGTAGTCGATGCCGGTCCACTGCTCCCATTCGGCCACCGTCCCGGTGATCCGGGACGACTGCTCGGAGGCGCCGGCGACCGCGCCGCCGGCGCCCACCTGGGTACGGATCCACGGATCGAACGGGGCGCCGTCCGGGCGCCGCCAGGCGGCGTACCGTTCGATCGGCACCAGCGGGTACCGGTCCTTCCAGGTGGGCCGCACCGGCACCAGCACCGTGTCC
>NZ_JBHUAF010000537.1:0-4519 GCF_042789895.1 Kitasatospora sp. NPDC056783 | reverse complement strand
GTCCGGGCGGGCGGGGGCCGGGCGGCTCACGGTCCGCCCCCGCTCACCCCGTCAGTCGTCCAGCTCCGCGAGGAAGTCCAGCGAGGCCGCCCAGGCCCGCTCCGCCGCCTCGGCGTCGTAGTCCGGCAGCTCCGGGTCGGTGAACAGGTGCCCGGCGCCCCGGTAGCGGTGCACCTCCACCTCCGCCCCGGCCCGCCGCATCCGCAGGTACCAGGCGTTCAGCCAGTCCTCCGGCTCGAACGGGTCCGGCTCCGCGATGTGCAGCTGGACGGGGATCTCGGTGGCCGCGTCCTCGCGCAGGTCCGAGGTGCCGTGCAGGAGCAGCAGCCCGCGCGCCTTCTCGTCGGCCAGCGCCAGGTTCTGCGCCACCGCGCCGCCGAGCGAGAACCCGGCGTACACCAGCCCGCCCTCGGAGACCGGCGCGGACGCCGTCACCGCCCGCCGCAGCAGTTCGTCACGGCCGCCGAGCTCCTCCTGGAACTCCTGGGCCTCCTCGACGGACTCGAAGGTCCGCCCGTCGAACAGGTCCGGCGTGTGCACGGTGTGCCCGGCGGCGCGCAACCGGTCGGCGGCGGCGCGGACGGCGGGCCGCAGCCCGTAGGCGGAGTGGAAGAGGACGATCTGGGCCACGGTTCGGGTCCTTCAGCAGGGAGATCACGGGGAGGTCAGCTACCCACCCATGATCCCGCATCCCCGCTCGGGCCCTACGACACCACGTCCTTGCGCGCGAAGCCCCGGAACGCCAGCGCCAGCAGCACCACCGCGTACGACAGCGACAGCGAGACGCCCTGCACCATCCCGCCCCACTCCAACTGCGGCTGCAGGGCGTCCGCCCAGGCGTACTGCCAGTGCGCGGGCAGCCACTCCCGCAGGTCTCCCAGCGCGGTGACGGCGTCCAGCACCCCGGTGACGATCGACGCGAACACCGCGCCGCCCACCGCGCCCAGCGGCGCGTCCGTCGCCGTGGAGAGCCAGAACGCCAGCGCCCCGACCACGATCTCACCGAGGAACACGAAGGCCACCGCGATGGCGATCCGGGGCAGCGCCTCCCCGGCCGGCAGGCTGGCCCCGGCGGGCAGCTTGAGGTCCCCCCAGCCGTACGCGGCCGTGCCGACGACCAGCCCGATCGCGGGCAGCATCACCACCGCCACCGCCGAGAACGCCAGCCCGACGGCGAACTTGCGGGCCAGCAGCCGCGCCCGGGGCACCGGCGCGGCCAGCAGGTAGCGCAGCGAGGACCAGCTGGCCTCGGAGGCGACGGTGTCCCCGCAGAACAGCGCGACCGGGATGACCAGCATGAAGCCGGTGCCGACGAACAGCATGGTGACGGCGAAGTTGGCTCCCGAGGCGGTGGCCAGCTCGATGAAGCTGGTCCGGTCCGGACGGCCCGGGGTGCCGCCGATCCGGAACGCGGCCAGCAGCACGAACGGCATGGCGGCCAGCACCCCGCCGATCACCATCGTGCGGCGCCGGCGCAGCTGGCGCATCGCCTCCACCCGCAGCGGCAGCGTCCGGCTCGCCCGGTAGCCCTCCGCGTGGTCCGCCGAAACGGCGGGGTCGGCGGACACCTCAGCAGGGACCACGGAACTCACGCTCCACCTCCGATCAACGACAGGAACGCGTCCTCCAGCCGCCGCTGCGGCCCGGCGCTCTCCACCGGCACGTCCAGCCGCACCAGCTCGGCCAGCAGCTCGCGGGCCGTCAGTCCGTCCAGGCGCACCAGCAGCCCGCCCTCGACGGCCTCCACCGAGCCGACCCCGGCCAGCGCGGCCGCCTTCTCGACCACCGGCGCGGGGTCGTACGGGCCGGCGATGCCGATCATCAGCAGCTCGCCGGCGCCCACGATGTCCCCGACCGGGCCGGCCGTGACCAGCTGCCCGCGGTCCATCACCACCAGGTCGGTGCAGCTCTGCTCGACCTCGGACAGCAGGTGGCTCGACACGATCACGGTCCGCCCGCCGGCCGCGTACCGGATCATCACCTCGCGCATCTCGCGGATCTGCGGCGGGTCCAGCCCGTTGGTCGGCTCGTCCAGGATCAGCAGGTCCGGCATCCCGAGCATCGCCTGGGCGATCGCCAGCCGCTGCCGCATGCCCTGCGAGTACGTCCGCACCGCGCGGTCCAGCGCCTCGCCGAGTCCGGCGATGGCCAGCGCCTCGTCGAAGCGCGCGTCGGCCTCCGGGCGGCCGGTCGCCTGCCAGTACAGCCGCAGGTTGGCCCGCCCGGTGAGGTGCGGCAGGAAGCCCGCTCCCTCCACGAACGCCCCGACCCGCGACAGCACCGGCGCGCCGGGCCGCACCAGGTGCCCGAAGATCCGGATCTCCCCGGCGTCCGGCCGGATCAGTCCCATCAGCATCCGCAGCGTGGTGGTCTTGCCCGCGCCGTTCGGCCCGAGCAGTCCGAGCACCTGCCCCTGCTCCACCCGGAAGCCCAGCTCCCGTACCGCGTACCGGTCCCGGGAGCCCTTGTAGCGCTTGCTCAGGCCGCTGATCAGCAGCGGTACCGCGGCCAGCTCCGGATCGAATCCGGGCCCGGCGGCCGCCCGGCGGCGGCGCAGCAGGGGCACCAGCAGCAGAGCGGCGGCCACCGCCACCGCGACCAGCGGCAGTACCCAGGTCCGCGAGGGCAGCGGCGCCGCCTCGGTGACCAGTTGCTCGACGGTCGGCACGGTGAGCGCCCCGGCCGGAGCGATCCGGTAGGTGGCCGGCTCGGAGGGCGAGGCGTACGCCAGGTCGGTGCTCGCCAGCACCAGCCGCAGCCGGTGCCCGGCGGGGAAGGTGTGGTCCACGGTCGGCAGCGCCACCGTGACGGTCTGCCCGGCGTCCGCGCCGGTGACCCGCAGCGGGGCGGCGAGTTGCTGCGGCAGCGTCTCCTTGCCGTCCGGCCCGACGTCGTACAGCTTCGCGAAGAGCACCGCGTCCGGACGGTCCGCCCGCACCCGCACCGGGACGGTCGGCTGCCCGGTCAGGTGCAGCGGCGTGTCCAGCGGCGCCGAGTCGAAGGCGGCGTTCTGCCCGGGGAAGTCCAGCGACAGCCCGGCGCCCAGTGAGGCCGCCTGGCTGAGCGCGCCGATGCCCGGCAGCGTCGAGATCCCGGGCGGCGCGCCGCCGGGCGGGTTGGCGATCGTCTTCTCCCCGCCCGCCAGCTCGACGGTCCGCGAGCCCGTTCCGCCCAGCCCCGGGTACCGGTCGGCGGTGGCGCCGCGCAGGACGGCCTGGAAGCCGGTCGAGTCGACCCCGCCGGTCCGGGTGACCCGGAACGCGGGCCCGGTGTCGTCGCCGAGCCCCTTCGAGCCGCGATTCTTCAAGAAGTGGTCGAACCAGGCCGTCACCCGGTCGTCGACCCGGGCGCTGGTGTCCGTCCCGCCGTCGTGGCCGCCGGCGAACCAGTCCACCGCGACCGGCGCTCCGTTGGCGGCCACCGCCCGGGCGATCTCGTCCCCCTGGTCCAGCGGGAACAGCGAGTCCTGCTGCCCCTGCACGACGAGCGTGGGCTTGTCGAGCCGCTCCGCCACCGAGGACGGGCTGGAGCGGTCCAGCAGCGCGACGGCCTCCGGGTCGGCGTGCCCGGCGGTGGCGACCCGGTCGTACATCCGGCAGAGCGATTCCAGGAACCGCCCGCAGCCGACCGGCCCGCCGTCCGCCGAGGAGCCGTCCGCCGGGGAGCCGTCCGTCCGCGGCTTGGTGCCGCCCTCCCGAGGGGCCCCTCCCGAGGGCCCGAGGTCGCCGGCCGAGCCGGTGGTGAAGAAGATCCCCGCCCAGAGTTTCTTGAACACGCCGTCGGCCGCGCCCGAGCCCCGGACGCCCTGCGGGAACAGCGAGTCGGCCAGGTTCCACCAGGTGATCTGGGTGGCCACCGCGTCGATCCGGGGGTCGTACGCGGAGGCCAGCAGCGAGATCGCCCCGCCGTACGAGGCGCCGGTGATGCCGACCGCCGGGTCGCCGGGCGCGTCCAGCCGCACCTCGGGCCGCTGGGCCAGCCAGTCCACCAGGTGCTTGACGTCCTCGACCTCGCGGTCCGGCGCGTTCAGCCCGATCTTGCCGCCCGAGTGCCCGAAGCCGCGCGCCGACCAGGTCAGCACCGCGTACCCCTGCCGGGCCAGCTGCTCGGCCCGCTCGCGCTCGCCCTCCTTGGAGCCGCCGAAGCCGTGCGCCAGCAGCACCGCCGGGCGCGGGCCGCCGCCGGGGGTGGTGAAGAACGAGGTGTCCAGCTGGATCTGCTGGGTGCTGCCGGGTGTCTCCGGCATGCTGAGGAAACGGTCCTCCTGGTGGACCGCCCGCTCACCGCCGGACGCCGTCGTCGCGGTACCGGCCGCGGCCACCGCCACCAGGGCCACCGCCCCCGCCAGCACCCTGCGTCTGACCGTCGTACCCCGGGCGCGCCAGCGACGCCATGCCCCACCGAGCTCCATGGCCGTTGATCGTATCCGCCGCCCGGGTAGGCGTCCGATAAAGCCACCGCCCCCCGGCCCCGGAACGGGGTTCCCCGCCCCCGGCAAGGGCGCGGGAGACGGGGTGGC
>NZ_JBHUAF010000536.1:0-4533 GCF_042789895.1 Kitasatospora sp. NPDC056783 | reverse complement strand
CGGGTGCCACCGGAGGTGCGGCGGCCCCTGCCGGCCGGCGGAGTCCGATCCGCCTGGCGGCGTACGACAACTGATGCCTCGTCAACTAGCTTGTGGGCATGAGGAATCGCATGCTCGCGACGGTCGCGGTCGGCGCCGCCCTGCTGCTGGCCGGCTGTAGTGGCTCGGGCTCGGGCTCGGGTTCCGACTCCGGCTCGGGCTCCGGAGCCGCCGTCGAGGAGCGGCCCGGGCCCGGGCCTTCCGGCGCCGAGAGCCGCGCCGACGGAGCCCGGCTGCTCTACCGGGCCGGCGGTGGCCGCAGCGCCCAGAACCCGGCCTTCGCCCCGGACGGCCGTTCGGTGCTGCTGACCGAGTTCAGCGGGGGCTACAACAAGGGCGCCGCCGCCCTCGGCATCCTGCCGTCGGACGGCGGCGCACCCCGCACGGTGCTGGACGACCCGGACCGGGCGGCCGTCAACCTCCCCGGTGCCAGCTGGAACGCCGCCGCCGGCGCCTTCGCCTTCGCCACCGACCGGGAGTCCGGCCACGACGAGGTCTGGCTGATGAAGCCGGGTGGCGCCCCCGAGCGGGTGACCAGCCACGCCGACGGCAGCGGCTACAGCGAACCGAGCTTCTCCCCGGACGGCGAGTGGATCGTCTTCCAGCAGAGCTGGGAGCCGGAGCGCGCCGCCGGGCAGGACGACGCGGCGGGGCAGGACGACGCGGCCGAGCAGGACTCGCTCTGGAAGGTCCGTCGTGGCGGCGGCGCGCCCGTCCCGCTGGTGGACGGCCGGGGGACCGGCACGGACAACCGGCAGCCCAACTGGTCCCCGACGGGCGACCGGATCGTCTTCCAGCGGCGCGGCGCGGGCCGCGAGGACTGGTCGCTGTGGACGGTGGGCGCGGACGGCGGCGGGCTGCGGCAGGTCACCGGCACGCCGGGCGAGCACACCGACCCGAGCTGGTCCCCGGACGGCCGCTTCCTGGTCTTCTCCTCCAACCTGGGCGGCCTGCCGAACGCCCAGCTCTTCGTGGTGGCGGCGGGCGGCGGCACTCCCGTCCGGGTGACCCACGACGACGCCGCCTACGACGGTGCGCCGAGCTGGTCCCCGGACGGGAAGTGGATCGCCTTCGAGTCCGCCCGGGGCGGCGAGGCCAACCCCGCCGCCCTCTGGCGCATCCCCGCGCCGGCGCGCTAGGCCTGTCCGGCCTGAGCCACGGTGACCGTGACCACCGAGTACTGGGCGACGGTCAGCGGCACGCTGACCGTCGCGCCGGTGACGGTGTACGGGACGGCCTTGGGCGCCGGGTCGGTGCCGTCCGGGCCGGCGACCGTGACGGCGGTGACGCTCGCCCCGGCCGGGAGTGCGTAGGACAGCGTGCAGTTGGCGGGGCTGCCGCGGAACGCCGCCGGGGTGTCCTCGAAGTTGCTGAAGTTCACCAGGTGGACGACGGTGTCGGCGCCGAGCCGCCGGGCGTCCAGGAAGATCCGCCGGTCCCCGGCCAGGGTGACGGCCGGCGGGGCGGACTGCCGGACGGCGGCGAGCAGTTGGTCCGCCGAGGCCTGGTCGGTCTTGGTCAGGTAGCTCAGCCCGGGCAGGGCCTTGACGTACCAGCAGCTGCCGCTGCCGAAGGAGTTCTGCTTGGTGGCGGGCAGCGGATCGGCCCTGCGCAGGCCGAGCACGTCGGAGAGCGCGAACTCGGCGCGCTGGCCGCCCAGTTCGTCCAGTGCGGTGGGTGCCGGGCCGGTGATCACGATCGTCCCGCCGGCCGAGACGAAGGCGCGCAGCAGCGCCGCCTCGGTGTCCGAGACCGCCTGGAGGTTGGGCAGCAGCAGGACCTTGAAGCGGGCCAGGTCGTCGGCGGTCAGGCCGGGGCTGGGCACCGTGTCGAACGGCACGTGGGCGTAGACCAGTGCCTTCACGGTGCCCCGGAACTCGCCGAGCCAGGGGAGCGAGGCGCAGCTCATCTGCGGGTCGTCGCCGCCCCACCAGTCGGCGATCCCGGCCGGGGCCTTGGCGTTGACGTACATCCCGTTGCCCTCGCCGGGCGCCACGTAGTCCCGGGACGGCGCCGAGTGGTAGACGCCGACCTGCGCGATCGAGACCGGGTCGTAGAGCTTGGCCTGGTTGACGCGCACGAAGCGGTACATCCGGGTGCGCATCGCGGCGTCCACGGTGTCGTTCTTGAACGGGGTCTTCACCTCGTACGGGTTGCAGCCGGTCGCGATCAGTTGGGACATCACCAGCGAGGCGTCGTCGGCCTGCCAGCCGTAGGAGAACGCCCAGGCGGGCTTGGTGCCGCTGGCGGCGCGGGCGTACTTGTACATCGAGATCAGACAGGTCCAGTCGGAGGCGGTGGCGTGCCGCATGCCGTCGTAGTTGCCGAGGATGTCCACCTCCCAGACCTGGCTGACGGCGCCGGGGGCCTGGCGCAGGTATCCGCCGTCCAGGCCGATCGAGGTGGCGTAGCGGTAGTCCATCGAGACGGTCTCGACGAAGGTGACCAGGTCGGGGTTGACCGAGCGGCCCGCGGCGGCGATGTCCAGCTGGAACCCGAGCAGGTTGCGGTGGCGCCACTCGATGTAGCGGCGGAAGACCGGGTCGGCGTAGTTCGCGGCCTTGGGCAGGTCCAGGCCGGTGTCGGCCTTGAACGCGGCCGCGCCCCAGGTGGAGGCGTCGCACCAGGAGAGCACGCCGTCGAAGTAGATCGGGACGTCCGGCCAGATGCCGTCCACGCCGGTCGCGGCCACGCCCTTGATCCGCTTGAGGTAGTAGTCCCGCCAGGGCGAGTTGGGGCTGAGCCAGACGCTCTCGTCGCCCGGGTCGACCCAGACGACTACGCTGCCGTAGAACACGTTGGGCTTGCCGGCGAGGTCGCGCTGGACCCAGTTCTTGCCCTGGTCGTTCTTGTAGAAGGAGCGGCCCTTCTCGCCGCCGGGGGAGATCAGCTCCAGCGACGGGTAGTACATGACGACCTTGAGGCCGGCGGCGTGGGCGAGGCCGGTGAACTGCTTCACCTCGGCCATGTGGGCGGCGAACTCGGCGTCGGTGAGCCAGTTCGAGAGCAGGGTGTCCAGCTCGATGACGCTGACCTCCTGAGCCTTGAGGGCGTCCACGTAGCCCTGCATGTCGGCGGGCTCGTTGAAGGTGCCGTCGGCGATGCGGGCGTAGCGGGCCCAGTCGGGCCAGGCCGGGGCGGCGACGGTGGGGCCGGTGGCGCGCGGCGTGGCGCGGTGGGTGCTGGGCCAGAGGCCGTCGTACTGGGAGGTGCCGAACTCGTGGTCCGGCGCGGTGGCGGCCCAGGCCGCGCCGCCGGGCAGCAGCCGGACGGTGGCCAGGGCGCCGCCCGCGCCGAGGCCGGCCCGGAGCAGGCGGCGGCGGCCGAGGCGGGAGCCGTCGGGTCGTGGTGGTGTTGCCTGCTGGTCGCTTCCGTCGTGCCGTGCGGTTCCTTCGTGCTGCTCGGGCATGGTGGTCCCCCCAGCGTGAGCGGGCCGGCGTGGGTGGGCGCGGCCCGGGAACGGTCGTGAGCACTGCGAGTCGTGGGCGATGCGGTCGGTGCGCGCACGGTGCGCCGACCCGGGGCCGACCCTAGACGGTGTGCCGCCCCGGCCGTCCGGTCCCGGTCCGCGGCTACGCCAGACGTCGGACCGCCGGTTCCATCAGTGTGCGGACCGTCGTCGGGGTGAGGCGCGGGGGAGTTCGGGGTAGGGGTGCTCGCAGGACACCGTTGATGATCATAAATTCTCTACAGTGCTGTAGATTCGCGGCACGGGCGGTGGCAGAACGAGGAGGACGCGATGAGCGTTTCGCTGGCCAAGGGGCAGAAGATCAGCCTGGAGAAGCCGGGCGGCGGGCAGTTGAGCCTGGTCCGGATGGGCCTGGGCTGGAAGGCGGCCGAGCGCAAGGGCTTCCTCGCCAAGCTGCTGTCCGCCGGCCGGGAGATCGACCTGGACGCCTCGGCGGTGCTGTTCGCCCAGGGGCGGCCGGTGGACGTGGTGTTCTTCCAGCACCTCAACAGCAATGACGGCTCGGTGCGGCACAGCGGGGACAACCTGGTCGGCGGTGCGGGCGACGCGACCGACGACGAGTCGATCACGGTCGACCTGACCACCGTCTCCGCCGAGGTCGACCAGATCGTCTTCACCGTCAACTCCTTCACCGGGCAGACCTTCCAAGAGGTGGAGGCGGCCTTCTGCCGGCTGGTGGACGAGACCACCGGCATCGAGCTGGCCCGCTACACGCTCACCGGCGGCGGCCCGTACACCGCGCAGATCATGGCCAAGGTGCAGCGCACGGCGGGCGGTTGGCAGATGACGGCGATCGGCCAGCCGGCCGGTGGGCGGACCTTCCAGGACCTGATGCCGGAGCTGGTCAAGTACCTCTGACCCCGCTCGGCTCCCGGCGGAACCGCTGCCGGGTGCTCGACGACGCCTGGTTCGAGTCGCTGACCCGGCGCGACGAGATCATGCCGCGCTGGGTCCGGGTGCTGGGGGAGGGCGAGGCCACGGTCGGCACCGGGATGGTGGCGGGGGCGCGGTCCCGGGTGCGGGAC
>NZ_JBHUAF010000535.1:0-4537 GCF_042789895.1 Kitasatospora sp. NPDC056783 | reverse complement strand
GGAGCGGGGCCGCCTTGCGGCTCGGGGCCGCCTTGTGGCTCGGGGCCGTCCGGGCGTCAGCCGGTGGTGAGCACCAGCTTGTGCTTGGTCGCCTTCTCGACCGCGTCCGGCGAGTTGGCCCAGGTCAGCAGCTTGCCCTTGAGCCAGACGTCGGTCTGGTCGTTGTAGTTGTCGTGGAAGGCGTGGCCGGAGGCGCCGCCGACGTTGACCCAGCGCGAGGCGTCGAGGTCGTTCAGGTCGACCACCATGCGCATCGAGGGGATCCAGTCGACCTGGTAGCCGGCCGCCGCGTTCCAGCCGGCCGCGTCGACCGCCGCCGAGCCGCCGGAGAGCCGGTACGGGCCGCGGTTGAGCAGCTTGTGCACCGCGCCGGAGCCGATCGAGGAGTCGTCGGTGCCGAGGGTCTGCTCGCGCAGCTCCAGCTTGTGCAGGCGGCCCCAGCTCCAGGAGGAGACGTCCTTGCCGAGCAGCGAGGTCAGCTCCTGGCGGGCGTCCTTCATCGCCTCCTTGAGGAGGTTGTCCAGGCCCTTCTGCTCCTTGTGCTGGTCGTCGATGTACGTCCACCACGAGCTGTCGGGCTTCTCCAGCTGCTGGCGCACCACCTCGGTCCAGCGGTCGCCGCCGTCCGGCTGGGCCTTGCCCGGGTCACGGGTGCCGCACTCGGTGACGATCTTGGTGGCGCTGTCCGGCTTGGTCGGGTCGTCCTGCCGGCGGGCCAGCAGGCAGTTGTCCTTGGCCCGCAGGTCGGCCGGGAACTTCTGGCCGAAGGCCAGAGTCAGCAGCTGGCGCCAGACGCCGTTGTAGTAGGCGGCGGCGGCCGAGTCGGCGTCCTGGTGGAAGTTCCAGTCCTTCAGCAGGTCCTGGGCCTCGCGCACGTACGGGTCGTCGATCTGCTGCTTGAGCAGCAGCGGGACCAGCGTCTTGGCCATCACGCTGGTGTTGTCCAGCTGGAGGGTCTGCATGTCGTCCGGCGAGATCTTGCCGTTGTTCTTGAGCAGGCCCTCGATCTGGTCGGTGATCTCCTTGGCGCGGGTGCCGTACTCCCAGTCCTTGGTCAGGTTGTACTTGTAGCTCGGGTCCACCACGGCCTGGTTGGCGGTGACGATGTAGCTGGCCGAGGGGTTGAGGCTCCACGGCAGCGCGTTGAAGGGGATCGGGTCCTTCCACTGGTAGGCGGAGTCCCAGCCCGGCGAGGGGAGGGTGCCGTCGCCCTTGCCGCGGACCGGGATGGCGCCCGGGGCCTGGTAGCCGATGTTCTTGGCGTCGGCGTAGATCAGGTTCTGCGCGGGGACGGTGAAGTCCTTGGCGGCGGCGCGGAACTCGTCCCAGTTCTTCGCCTTGTCCAGCTCGAAGACGGCGTCCATGGTCTTGCCGGGGCTGAGCGCCGTCCACTGGAGGGCGACCCCGTAGCCGCCGGTGCCGCGGTCGGGGGCGGAGGTGCCGTTGGGGGCGTACTTGCCGACGTTCTGCTGCTCGGTGCTCTGGTCCGAGATGAGCGGGGCGCCGGTCTTGGTGGTGCGGACGGTGATGGTGCGGTCCTCGCCGCCGGCGACCTTGATGGTCTCCTTGCGGAGCTCGAACTTCTCGTCCTTGCCGTCCACCTGGTAGGTGTCCGGGCCGGTGACCTTCTCCAGGAAGAGGTCGGTGACGTCGGCGCCGAGGTTGGTGAAGCCCCAGGCGATGTCCTGGTTGTGGCCGATCACCACGCCGGGCATGCCCGCGAAGGTGAAACCGGAGACGTCGAACTGGCAGGCCGGGGAGCTGGTCCGGCAGTGCAGGCCCATCTGGTACCAGACCGAGGGCAGGCCGGGGCCCAGGTGCGGGTCGTTGGCCAGCAGCGGCTTGCCGGTGGTGGTGTGCGAGCCGGCCACCACCCAGGAGTTGGAGCCGATGCCCTGGCCGGGGCGGCCGAGCAGCTGCGGCATCGAGTCGATCCGGTCGGTCAGGCCCTGGAGCACCGCCTTGGTGGCGGCCGCGCCCTGGGTGGTGCCGGCCGTGCCGGGGGCCGCGCCGGACTGCGGGGAGCCGTCGGCGGGGCGGTAGGCGTCGCCCGCCACGGTGCCGGTCTTCACGATCGTGCCGTTGCGGGCGTACGGGTAGTCCGGGTACAGCTCGGCGATCTTGTCCGGGCCGAAGTCCTGGGCCAGCAGCGAGCGGTCGATCTCCTCCTGGAGGTTCCCGGAGAGGTTCCAGGCCATCGCCTTGAGCCAGGCCACCGAGTCGACCGGGGTCCACTGCTCGGGCTTGTAGCCGCCGTTGACGACGCCGAGCAGCGAGTACTCCAGCGAGGCCTTCGCGCCGCCGGGGTGCTCGGCGAGCCAGGCGTTCACGCCGTCCGAGTACGCCTGGAGGTACTTCTTGGTGTCCGGGGACAGCTTGGTGTCGAACTCCTTCTGCGCCACCTGCCGCCAGCCCATGGTGCGGATGAAGGCGTCGGTGTCGACCTGTCCGTCGCCGAACATCTCGGAGAGCCGGCCCGCGGTGACGTGCCGGCGGACGTCCATCTCCCAGAAACGGTCCTGCGCCTGGACGTAGCCCTGGGCGCGGAACAGGTCCTCGGAGGTGTCGGCGTACAGCTGCGGGATGCCGTTGGCGTCCCGCTTGACGTCGACGGGCGCGCTCAGGCCCGCGACCTTGACGCTGCCGTCGACCTCCGGGAAGGAGGCACGCACCGCGGTGACCCCGCGGTAGCCGCCGTAGCCGGCGCCGGCCACCAGCAGCACGACCAGCACGATCACGATCAGACGGGCGCGCCGGAACTTCTTCGAGCGGGGCATCTGGGTCCTTGCGGTCCTGACTTCGGGGCGGGCGGGGCGTGTCCAGGGCCTGCGACCCCGGCAGGGCACCACATTAGGCCGAGTCGGCCGGGCACCGTGAACGGGGGACCAAGCTAAAGATATGGCAAAATGTTAGACTGCGTAACGATCCGCAAGGGGAGTATTGACGACTTCTTAACGGGTCAGCCCACAGCACCACCAGACACCCCGTCCGCCCCTGCCTGCCCGAGGTGCCCCTGCGTGAACGTCTCCCACCTGAACCAGCTCCTGCTCGAGTCCTCCGTGATCCTGCTGTTCGCGGTGGGTGCCGTCCGCCTCTCCACCCGATCAGGGCTGCCCAGCCTGCTGATCTATCTGGGGATCGGCGTCGCACTGGGCCAGAACGGGATCGGCGTCACCTTCAACAACGCCGAGCTCACCCAGGTGCTCGGCTACGCGGCGCTCGTGGTCATCCTGGCCGAGGGCGGCCTCAAGACCAGCTGGCGCGAGATCAAGCCGGTGATGCCGTCCGCGACCGTGCTCGCCACCGTCGGCGTCGGCGTCAGCGTGTTCGCCACCGCCGCCGGCGCCCACTGGCTGGTCGGCCTGGACTGGCGGACCTCGCTGCTGCTGGGCGCCATCGTCTCCTCGACCGACGCGGCCGCCGTCTTCTCGGTGCTGCGGATGGTCCCGCTGCCGAACCGGCTCACCGGCCTCCTGGAGGCCGAGTCCGGCTTCAACGACGCGCCCGTGGTCATCCTGGTCGTCGCCTTCGCCACCACCGGGGAACTGGACTCCTGGTACGTGCTGCTCGGCACGATCCTCGCCGAGCTGGCGATCGGCGCGGTGATAGGCCTCGCCGTCGGCAAGATAGGCGCCTACGGGCTCAAGCAGGTCGCGCTGCCCTCCTCGGGCCTCTACCCGATCGCCGTGATGGCGCTCACCGTGCTCGCGTACGCCGGCGGCGCGCTGCTGCACGGCTCCGGCTTCCTCGCCGTCTACATCAGCGCGGTGGTGCTCGGGAACTCCAAGCTGCCGCACGGCCCGGCCGTCCGGGGCTTCGCCGACGGACTGGCCTGGATCGGGCAGATCGGCATGTTCGTGCTGCTCGGCCTGCTCGTCACCCCCTCGTCCATGGGTGACGCGGTGGTGCCCGCGCTGGTGATCGGCGGGGTACTGGTCTTCCTGGCCCGGCCGCTCTCGGTGATGGTCTCGCTGACCCCGTTCAAGATCCCCGCCCGCGAGCAGGCGCTGCTGAGCTGGGCCGGGCTGCGCGGGGCCGTGCCCATCGTGCTGGCCACCATCCCGGTGGTGTCGGGCGCCCACAAGGCCGAGGACGTCTTCAACATCGTCTTCATCCTGGTCGTCGTCTTCACCCTGCTCCAGGGGCCGACCCTGCCCTGGGTGGCCAAGCGGCTGCGGATCGGCGACGGCGCGATGGGCCAGGACCTGGGCATCGAGTCCGCGCCGCTGGAGAAGCTGCACGGGCACCTGCTGTCGGTCGCGCTCTCCCCCACCTCGCGGATGTCCGGTGTGGAGGTCAGCGAGCTGCGGCTGCCCAAGGGGGCGGCGGTCACCCTGGTGGTGCGCGAGGGGAACTCCTTCGTGCCGGACAGGACGACGATGCTGCGCGGCGGGGACGAGCTGCTGGTGGTCACCACGGACGAGGTCGGCGAGGCGGCGGAGCGACGGCTGCGGGCCGTCGACAAGGGCGGCAAGCTCGCGGGGTGGCTGAACGGCCGGTGAGGGCGGCGCCCGGCCGGCGAGGGGGTGGACTCCCC
>NZ_JBHUAF010000534.1:0-4543 GCF_042789895.1 Kitasatospora sp. NPDC056783 | reverse complement strand
GCCCACGGGTCGCGCGGAATCACTCTCCCTGCGACGACACGGCCTCGTAATGCTCCAGATAATGTTGCATCCCGGAGTCAAGAGGCGTATCGCCCTCGCCGTTGGCGACGTTCCAAAGGCGGTTCTCAATCCAGAACCGATAGGCGAAATACTCGAACGAGGGAGCGCACCAAAGGATCGCAGCCTGCTGAGCGGAAAGATCGCCCAAATCACTCTCGGAACGGAACTCGTCTGATCCCTGCACCTCATACTCATGCTCGTAGTCGAGGTGGGAGTTGACCACGAACACCTCGCCAGACGGACGCAAGTAGAGATACCAGAGAACACAGTCCTGCTGGTCACGGAAGAAGCGGACCAAGAACGCGCCCGGCTCGACAGGACTCGGCAACGGCTCGGAGAGGCTGCTCCAGCAGCCGGTCACCGACACCGCGTCCAAGGCTCCCCGCAGATTCGACGACGCTTCGAAGGTGACGAAATCCTCGGGCAGTGCCAGCCCCTCGGCAGCGAGTTTCTCCTGCACCTGCCGCAACTTCGCGGCCCGGTTGGCAAGGAACTCGCCCGGATCGCCCAACCACTGGAATTTCCCGGAGAACCGCGTCTCGTCCAGAGGTGGCAACGTGTCACACGGATACCTCTCATAGGTATAGCGGCAGGGCCGGTAATCGCCGAGGTCCGTTGCGCACCATACGGCATCAAAATCGATACCCATCGCCAGGAAGCTCCGATCCGAGGAGAACATGTGATCGGCAGCATGCCACCCGCGTCCGACACCCACTGCGAGATCAGCAGCCGGACCCAGCCACCCGCTCCTCGATCCCCACCCTCCCCACACCTTTGATCAGGTCCATCAAGTGGGGAACGGGAGCAAACCTGGGGATTTTCGCTAATCCTCATCAGGCTTGCGGCCGGCGCCTCACTGTCACCGGCGTCGAGAAGCGGCTCGGTGTCCCTCACGCGACCTTCTACCGGAACTACCCGCAACCGATCGCCTGGTTCAAATCCCAGCTCGCCGGGCGGCACCGCCCGGCCACGGTCCCGAAGACCGGAACCCGGTCCGACGACGAGGCCAACCGACTTCGCCGGGAGAACAGCGACCTGCGCACACTGGTTCGCATCTACGCCGAAGCGATCCGCCAGCTGACCGTGGACAAGGCCGCCCTGGAGGACGAGCCGCAGGCGCTGAGCGGGGTGACCGGCCTCACCGAACGCCGCCTTCACGACGCGGACATCGGACAGACCTGAAGGCCCCGCACGACTTCGAAGTAGCCACCTTGTGCTCCGGCCCGGTGCGTTCGTCGACCCGGGTCGACGCCGACCCGTCATCAACGTCGGGGATGAAGCGTCCTTCGGAAGCCCCGGAGCCGCTCCGAAATCCGATGGATCCTCCGCCGCGGGCGCGGCACAATCCTGGTGAACCGCAGCGGGGGGAGCTTGTTTGGACGTGTTCGCGTGTGTCGGGTGCGGCACTGAGCTGACGGCACCGGTGTCCCAGGTCGCACTGCCCGTCCACACCGACCATGGTGCCTGGGAGAAACTCCATCCTCCGCTGATGGAGCCGGGGACGTACGCCGTCGACCCCCGGCCCACCGGGCCGCCCTGGCGGTTGTGGGAGGAAGTCGGAGAGGAAGCGGCTGCCCGGCAGGGGGTCTACGCCCCGGTGTACTCCGTCTCCTTCGGCGTGCGAGGCAGGATCGTCATCGCGCCCGGTGACTCCAGGTCGATGACTCTGATCCTGGAGAAGTGCGAGGGCTACTGCATGGGCGTGGACGGCCGGGCCGGGCCCAATCTGGCCTGTACGGGGTGCGGACGAGCCCTGGCGACCCGGATCGACGACTGCGGCTCGTGGCAGACCGTGTGGCTGGAGCCCGACGCGGTCGTCCGCCGTCCCTCGGGGCTCCCGGCTGCCCCGCTACCCGACTGGGCAGACCTGGAACGTGCCGGACACCGCGTCCCGCCCGTCGAACCCGACGGGTCGTGGAGCCGCCGCTGGGAGGCCGCGCTCGGCGTCGCGCTGGCCCACCTCGTGGCGGCCACCGAGAACCAGCCGGTGACCCTCCCCGCCGGCCCCGTCGCCGAACTGTTCGGCCACGCCGCGGCCCGGTACCTCCCGCCCGGGCCCGACCCCCGCTCGGTGGGACTGGCCGGCCCGGGCATCCCCGAGCCCCGGCCCCGCCCCGACGTCCTCCTCGTCCCTCGCCACCCCGGCACCGGCGAGCCGTGGCGCCCACCCGACCGCGAGGCGACGGTAGTGCCGCTGGACAGCGGAGTCTGGACCTACCTCATCAGCCCCGGGGAGGAGACCTCGCCGACGCCCGCCACCGGGGTACTCCCGGAAGGAGTCCTACGCGACGACTACCCCTTGCCATCGCGGCCCTGGCACCCCCTGGAAGCCCACGATGGCGCCTTCAGGGACACCCTGGTCGGGCTGCCCGCGATCCGTAGCCTCCGGCTGCGCAGGTATCGCGATGCCGCGTACCGATCGTGAGCGCCCGTTGGGTGTTGTGGGGCCTTCGGATCCGTCCCAGCGTCCGTGCCTCCGGGGTCGCGGGTGCGAGCTCGGTATGCGGGTCAAGGAGCCGTTGTCGACTGGCCGTCGACCTGTAGAAGGAGCTGAACCACGCTGATCCAAGGGGAGTCGCCGGTCTTCTGGAACGCGCGGACCCTCCAGCGTCCTGCCGGCAGGTGGACGGGGGCCTGGTCCGGCTGGCCTCTGCCGTCCGGGTAGGGCACGCCGAGGTTCTTGCCGGCTTCGGCGGAGTCCATGAGGACCGCCGGTCCGTCGGTCTCCCAGAGGCCGCACTCCTCCCACGGCGTCGCCGGGTCGTTCAGCGCCGCTTCGGCAGCGGCGAACAGCTCGGCGTCGGAGTCGGCAGCGAGCCAGCGTATGAAGACCCTCTGCTCGGGCAGGTAGCAGGTGGTGGCGGGCTCGTCGCCCAGCACCAGCGCAGAGGCGTCGCTGCCGCCGCGCAGGCCGATCACCTCGGCCAGGCCCTCGATCCCGCAGGCCCGGTCGTAGTCGTCCGGCTGGTCGCTGTCACCGATGATCATGCCGTTCTCGGTGCAGTCACCCCAGTACCGCAGTGCGGACACCGGGACGACGATCAGCGGACCACCCATGGATTCGACCCAGGTCAGGTCGAGGGTCATCCGGACGGCATGTGGATCAGTACGCATGTGCGCAGTGTGCCGCTGATCAGTGACAAGCAGGGAACCTGGGTGAGTACCTGCACGGCGGACAACGGACAGAACTGAAAGAGCCCCATAACTGCACAGCGCGCGGCCGAGAGCACCACCCCGCCATCGTGTCGCGCCTGACCGGCCCCCCGCCCCCGGTGCTCCCACTGACGCCGTCGACCCCGCCGCGGTTACTGCGGTGGCAGGCCCAGGGTGGGGAGGTGGTCGGCCGTCAGGAGGGCGACGAGCTCGCGGCGGTTGCGCACGCCGGTCTTGTCGAGGATCGCGGTGACGTGCTGCTGGACGGTGGGCACGGTCAGGTGGAGCAGCGTGGCGATGTCCTTGGTGCTGGCGCCGCGTACCGCGTGCAGGGCGACCTGCCGCTCGCGCGGGGACAGGCCGTGCGCGAGGACCGCCAGCGGCAGGCGCTGGAGGGGGGTGGCGGGGGAGGCGACCACGGCGATGCCGCCGCCGGGGCCGTCCAGCTCGGCGGCGTGCAGGGTGAGCCACTGCCCGTCGGGGGTGCACACCCGGACCTCGGCGGGGCCGCCGCGCCAGGCGGCCTGGCGGGCGACGGTGAGGAAGCCGCTGGGTACGCCGCCGGTGTGGGCGGTGGGTTCGGCCATCCGCGCGATGAGGTCGCGGGCCGCGGCGTCGGCCGAGCACAGCCGTCCATGCCGGTCGAGGATCGCCACGGCCGGGGTGCTGGCGGGCCCGGCGGGCCGGTCATGCTGCAGGGAGGCGAGGTGGGCGCTGCGCAGGGCGGCGCCGATGGGCGCGGCGATGCGTTCGGCCAGCCGCAGGGCGGGCGTGCCGTAGCGGCCCCGGGAGCGTTCGCGCATGAACGCGGCGCTGCCCCACCGGCCGCCGCCGAGGTCGAAGTTGATCCGCAGTTCGTCGCCGTAGCCGCAGGGGCGCAGCAGCTCCCGGTAGCGCACGCTCTGCTCGGGACAACCGTCGGTGGCGCGGTCGACGCTCTGCGCGCGGTGGCCGGCGGTGCGGATCGAGGTGAAGGTGGTGGCGTCCTCTCCCTGTAGCTCCAGGTGGACGGCCTGCTCGAAGAGGGCGGGGTCGAGGCCGTCGGAGACGGTGGAGGTGGGGAAGCCGGTGACCGGGTCGTTGCCGTGCCAGCAGCCGCCGTCGAATCCGAGGGGGTGCGCGAGCAGGGTGTGCAGCTCGCGGAACAGCTCGGCCGGCGGCAGCGAGCTGTGGGTCAACTCCCCGATGGAACCCAGGACGTCCCGTTCGATGTCGCGTCGTTTGGCCACGGACGGAAAGCATACGATCCGCGCGGGCACCGCCGTCCGGAGTGCGGTGAAACGGACGGAGGGTGGCTGGAAAACGACGTGCGGGCGCCGTGGTCGGCGCC
>NZ_JBHUAF010000533.1:0-4547 GCF_042789895.1 Kitasatospora sp. NPDC056783 | reverse complement strand
GGGCCCTGCCCCGTTCCCGCTCGGCCGATCAGACGCCGTACTCGTCCAGCGGCGGGCAGGAGCAGACCAGGTTGCGGTCGCCGTACGCGCCGTCGATCCGGCTCACCGGCGGCCAGTACTTGTCCGCCGGGTTCACGCCCGCCGGGAAGACGGCCTCCTGCCGCGAGTAACCGTGCGCCCAGTCGCCGGCCAGCGTGGCGGCGGTGTGCGGGGCGTTGCGCAGCGGGTTGTCCTCGGCCGCCCACTCGCCCGAGCCGACCTTGTCGATCTCGCCGCGGATGGTGATCATCGCGTCGCAGAAGCGGTCGATCTCGTGCAGGTCCTCGGACTCGGTCGGCTCGATCATCAGCGTGCCGGCCACCGGGAAGGACATCGTCGGCGCGTGGAAGCCGTAGTCGATCAGGCGCTTGGCGATGTCGTCCACCGTCACGCCCGTCTCCTTGGTCAGCGGGCGCAGGTCGATGATGCACTCGTGCGCGACCAGCCCGCCCGGGCCGGTGTAGAGCACCGGGAAGTGCGGGGACAGGCGCTTGGCGATGTAGTTGGCGTTCAGCACCGCGACCTGGGTCGCGTGCTTGAGGCCCTCGCCGCCCATCAGCCGGACGTACGCCCAGGAGATCGGCAGGATGGCCGCCGAGCCCCACGGCGCGGCCGAGATCGGGCCGACACCGGTGGCCGGGCCGGCCTCCGGCTGGAGCGGGTGGTTCGGCAGGTGCGGCGCCAGGTGGGCGCGCACCGCGACCGGGCCGACGCCCGGGCCGCCACCGCCGTGCGGGATGCAGAAGGTCTTGTGCAGGTTCAGGTGCGAGACGTCCGCGCCGAACTTGCCCGGCTTGGCGAGGCCGACCAGGGCGTTCAGGTTGGCGCCGTCCACGTACACCTGGCCGCCGGCCTCGTGCACCAGGGCGCAGATGTCGGTGATCTGGGTCTCGTACACGCCGTGGGTGGACGGGTAGGTGACCATCAGCACGGCGAGGCTGTCGCGGTGCTGCTCGATCTTGGCCTTCAGGTCCTCCACGTCGACGTCACCGTCGACCAGGGTCTTCACCACGACCACGCGCATGCCGGCCATCACCGCGGAGGCCGCGTTGGTGCCGTGCGCCGAGGACGGGATCAGGCAGACGTCGCGCTGGGTGTCGCCGTTGGCGTGGTGGTAGGCGCGCACGGCCAGCAGACCGGCCAGCTCGCCCTGGGAGCCCGCGTTCGGCTGGATCGACACGGCGTCGTAGCCGGTCACCTCGACCAGCTGCTGCTCCAGCTGGCGGATCAGGGTCAGAAAGCCCTGGGCCTGGTCGATCGGCGCGAAGGGGTGCAGCTGACCGAACTCCGGCCAGGTCACCGCCTCCATCTCGGTGGTCGCGTTGAGCTTCATGGTGCAGGAGCCCAGCGGGATCATGCCGCGGTCCAGCGCGTAGTCCCGGTCCGACAGGCGGCGCAGGTAGCGCAGCATGGCGGTCTCCGAGCGGTGGCTGTGGAAGACCGGGTGGGTCAGGTACTCGTCCTCGCGCAGCAGCGCGGCGGGCAGCGCCTCGGCGCTCTCGGCGACCTCCACGCCCTCGACGCCGAACGCGGCCCAGACGCCGGCCAGGTGCTCGCGGGTGGTGGTCTCGTCGGTGGAGACCGAGATCCGGTCCTCGCCGTCCTGGTACACGTTGATGCCGTTGGCGCGGGCGGCGGCGGCGATCTCGGCGGCGCGGCCCGGGACGACGGCGGTGACGGTGTCGAAGAACTCGCCGTGCAGCAGCTCGACGCCGCCGGCCTTCAGGCCCTCCGCGAGGGCGGCGGCGTAGCGGTGGGTGCGACGGGCGATGTCGGCCAGGCCGTCCGGGCCGTGGTAGACGGCGTACATCGAGGCCATCACGGCGAGCAGCACCTGGGCGGTGCAGATGTTGCTGGTCGCCTTCTCGCGGCGGATGTGCTGCTCGCGGGTCTGGAGCGCCAGGCGGTAGGCGCGGTTGCCGTCGGCGTCGACGGAGACGCCGACCAGGCGGCCGGGCAGCGAGCGGGCGTACTCGGCGCGCACCGACAGGTAGCCGGCGTGCGGGCCGCCGAAGCCCATCGGCACGCCGAAGCGCTGCGAGGTGCCGCAGGCGATGTCGGCGCCCAGCGAGCCCGGGGACTTGAGCAGGGTCAGCGCGAGCAGGTCGGCGGCGACGGCGACGATGGCACCCAGGCCGTGCGCCTGCTCGATCACCGGGGCGAGGTCGCGGACCACACCGGTGGCGCCGGGGTACTGGAGCAGCACGCCGAAGACGCCGCGCTCGACGATCTCGGCCGGGATGCCCTCGGACAGGTCGGCGACGACGACCTCGACACCGGTCGGCACGGCGCGGGTGTTGATCACCGCGACGGTCTGCGGCAGGGTCTCGGCGTCGACCAGGAAGACACCGCCCTTGACCTTGGTGACGCGGCGGGCCAGCGCCATCGCCTCGGCGGCCGCGGTGCCCTCGTCCAGCAGCGACGAGCCGGAGGTCGGCAGGCCGGTCAGGTCGGAGACCAGGGTCTGGAAGTTGAGCAGCGCCTCCAGACGGCCCTGCGAGATCTCCGGCTGGTACGGGGTGTAGGCGGTGTACCAGGCCGGGTTCTCCATGACGTTGCGCAGGATCACCGGCGGGGTGAAGGTGCCGTAGTAGCCCAGGCCGATCATCGGCTGGAGCACCTGGTTGCGGCCGGCCAGCTCACGCAGCTCGGCGAGGACCTGGGCCTCGGTCCGGCCCCCGGGCAGGTCCAGGGCGGTGATGGAGCGGATCGCCTCGGGCACCGCGGTGGCGGCGAGTTCGTCCAGCGAGCCGTAGCCCACGGACGCCAGCATCTTGTCCTGCGCGGCCGCGTCGGGGCCGATGTGGCGGTTCTCGAAGGGGCTGGCCAGCTCAAGCTCGGTGAGGGTCGAGGCGCTGGTGGGGCGTCCCGCGTTCGGCTGGGCGTTCATGGTGGTCGAGGCCTCCTGGTCACGGACCGGCGGGGGTACGCACGCCGGCCGGCCAACGCCGCTGCGGACAGCGGACCGGCCTGGGCGGACGGACCCGAAAGGCCTCCCCCTCTGTCATCGGGACCTGAGAGCTTCGCCCGCACGTCGCGCTGTGGCGCTTCGTCGGCTTGCACCGTCGGTGAGGGTGGTGGTCGTCGGCTCCCGCGCCGGCGCTCCTGCCCTGCTTTCCAGAGTGACCTAGCCCGCACGGTACGGATGCCTGAGAGATTCCGGGGAGGAGTTGCTCCTTCGGCGCCCCGACCAGCGGTTTTCGCTGCCGGGGACTCTCCCGAGCGGGCTCGGCGGTCGCGGCCCAGATTACCAGCGGGAGGCCCTCGGATCACCGGTGCATCAGGTCACTCGGGGTCTACGCGCGTTCCCTCGGACGGTCCAGTGCGCAGCCCGTCCGGCGCACCCCGGTCGCGTTCGTCCGGTTCATGGCTTTTGGTGTGAAGTGGCGGACGGAACGGGTGCTCCGGCCGCCTTCCCGCGGGAGTTCCGCAGCCCAGCGCACTGGAGGAATGAGTGCAGACCGACATCGACCCCCGGGACCTCATCGGCCACAGGGCCGTCGACCGCAACGGAGACAAGATCGGCACGGTCGACGAGGTCTACCTGGACGACGCCACCGGCCGGCCCGAGTGGGCCGCGGTCCGGACCGGCATCTTCGGCCGGGACGCCTTCGTCCCGCTGACCACGAGCGAGTTCGCCGGCGACGAGCTCCGGGTGCCCTACGACAAGTCACTGGTCAAGGAGTCGCCGGACTTCGGCGTCGGCCAGCACCTGTCCCCCGCCCAGGAACTCCAGCTCTACCGCTACTACGGACTCGACACCCCGGTGGACGGCCGCCCGAACGGCGAGGACGGGCGCCGCGCCGAGCAGCCCGACCTCGACTTCGGCACCACCGCGGCCGCCACCGCGTCGACCGCGGCGGCCCCCGCCAAGTCGCTCACCTTCCACCACCCCGAGCGCCCCGCCGAGCCCGCGCCGGTCAGGGCCTCCGTCGCTCCCGTCGCCCCGGCCGTGACCGACGCCGGCGGAGCCGTCCCGGAGGCCGACCCGCGCACCCTCGGCGCCCCCGCTCCCGCCGCCGCTTCCCCGGCGCCCGCCCCCACGGCGCCGGTGGTGGAGCCGAAGCACCGGTCGCAGCCCGCCCCGGCACCGGCACCCGCCGCGGCCACCGCCGCGCCACGGACCGCCGCCATCCCGTCCACCCCCGCCGGCAGCCCGGTCGAGATCACCCGCCGGGAGGAACGGCTGGACGTCACCACCGAGTGGCACACCATCGGCACCGCGAAGCTGCGCAAGTACGTCACGACCGAACAGGTCGAGCGCCGCGTCCCGCTGGTCCACGAGCGCGTCCGGGTCGAGCGGATGCCGGTCGGTGAGGCCGAGCGCGCCGGCCTCACCGAGAAGGAGGTCGCCGAGGCCGTCGAGGAGGTCACCCTCCGGGAGGAACGCCCGGTGATCCGCAAGTACCTCGCCCCCGTCGAACGGGTCCGCCTCGTCGTCGAGCGCTACACCTTTGATTTTTTTGTCATGGAGGTATTCCGACGATTTATGGTGTTTATATATGTGT
>NZ_JBHUAF010000532.1:0-4574 GCF_042789895.1 Kitasatospora sp. NPDC056783 | reverse complement strand
GTCCCTCCGACTCCCCGCGCCGCGGCGTTCGCGTGTCTTCCGGGCCTCAGCGCGAGGCGCGCAGCTCCGGCAGCTGGATCAGCTCGGTCTCGTCCTCCGGCGTCAGGTCCACCACCGTCGGCTCGGCCCGCTCCGTCCCCTCGGCCGGCTCCGCCGCCCGGGCCTCGGCCTCGGCCTTCGCGGCCACCGCCTCGTCGCCCACCACATCCGCCAGGTCGGCGCGCTCACCCAGCTCGGCGACGCTGCCCACCGCCGGGGCCGGGGCCGCCGGACGCACCGCGGCGGCCGACCCGCGGCCGAAGAAGCTGAAGCCCTGTCCGCGCGCCTGCCCGGACTGGGCCGGACGCGACCGCTGCCGATCCACCGCCGAGGCGGGAGCCGCCGGAGCGGCCGGGGTCCCACCGAGCTGGCCGACCGTCGCGGTCAGCGCCGGACGCACCGCGGCGGGGCGCTCCGGGGCCGGGGCCGGGGCCGCCGGGGCCTGCCCCGGGGTGGGCACCGAAGGCGCCACCGGAGCCGGAACGGCCACCGGCACGGGCGCCGGGGCGGCCGGGCCCGCCAGCGACGCCCTCGCGGACGTCCGCAGCGCGACCTCCCCGCCCGCCGAACGCGCCCGCTGCGCGTCCCGCTCCGCCGCGCGGCGCTCCAGCGTCCGCAGCACGGACGCCGCCCGCACGAACGCGGCCGGACTGGCCGGATGCTTCGGACGGCTCGCGGCGAGCGCCCGCTGGGCCGCCTCGGCCTCCTTGAGCGCCTGCTCGGCCACCGCGACGGCCCGCTCGCGCAGCAGCCGGGCGATCTCGGTCTCGGCCTTCGCCAGCCGCGACTTCTCCGCCGTCAGCCGCCGCCCGAACCGGGTGGCCCGCTCCTCGGCGACCTCCGCCGCGTACTCGGCCTCGGCCAGCTGCTCCTCGAACCGCTCCTCGGCGCGCAGCCGCTGGGCCGCGGACATCTCGGCGGCCGCCCGGGCCGCCCTGTCCCGCTGGCGCAGCAGCAGCGCGAAGCCGAGCGTCGCGATCACCGCCGCGACGCCCACCGAGCGCACCAGGACGGTGTCCTGACTGAAAAGCAGCGCGGCCAGTGCGGCGACCAGCAGCACGCCGGCGGCGGTGGGGGGAAAGGCCCGGCCGAGGACGGAGGAATGACGGTGGCGTCCGCGAGACATGCTCAAGAAACTAGCGTGCGAATTGGGGGCGTGTCAGCCCAGGGTCCCCTTCCGCCCTTGACAGGGCCAGGTCTTTACCGCACGTGCCCGGAACCTCACCCAAGATCACGGAGAAGGCCCAGCTCAGCGGTGCGAGGCCGCCGGGCCGCCCGGGTCGTCGTGGTTCTCCGGCAACTTGCACACGTGCTGGATCCAGAGCGCCGCCGCGATCACCGCGGCCCCCGCCAGCACCGCGAGCCCGGCCGTCACGGCCTGGTCCTTGCGGGCCGGGACGTCCAGTTCGCCCAGCAGGTGGATCCCGGCCCCCGCGTAGACGCCGGTGACCACCGACGAGACCAGCGCGCTGGCCTGCCCCAGCACCACCGCCCGGGCCGCCAGCAGCGGGTCGACCCCCTTCGCCCCCCGCTGCCGCTCGCGCACCGCCTTCAGCCGGGCCCGCAGCGACAGCGCGATCGCCAGCAGGATCACCGCCACGGCCGCCAGCACCACCGGCGCCGCGGCCGGCACGGCCGGCAGCGTGTCCACGGAGGCCCACAGCTTGGAGCCGGCCCAGGACAGCGCCGTCGTGGCGGCGGTGATGCCGATCAGCAGGCGGAGGCGAAGCAGCTTCACTCGGAGGAGGTCCTTCCCGGGTACCAGAACCGGCCGGCCGCCCGGCGCGGCGACGCCAAGCCACCGTACCGGGCCCGGCCGGGCGGACACCCGCGCGAACGGCGGACACCTACTCGTACGGCCGGGCCCCCGGCCGAGTTCCCTGATCGACGGCCCCGGCCGAAGGCCCCGGGAGGGCCTACTCCGGCAGGGTCAGCCGGATGTCCTCGCGGCGCTTCACGCCCTGCGCGTCCGGGCCGCCCAGCGCGGACAGCAGCGCGTCCACCCGCCCGTGCCCGGGCACCTCGGCCTCCGGATCGGCGTCCAGCCACGGGGCGAGCACGAAGGCCCGCTCGTGCGAGCGCGGGTGCGGCAGCAGCAGCTGCGGGTCGTCGCTCAGCACGCCCTCGTAGGCCAGGATGTCGACGTCCAGGGTGCGCGGGCCCCAGTGCACGGTCCGCACCCGCCCGAAGGCGTCCTCGATGGCGTTGCCGCGCTCCAGCAGGTCCCGCGGGGGCAGCGAGGTGCGCAGCACCACGACCGCGTTGTAGTAGTTCGGCTGCTCCTCGGGACCGCCGACGGCCTCGGTCTCGTAGACCGCGGAGACGGCCTTGATCTTCAGCCCGGGCGTGTCGGCGAGCGCGTCGACGGCCCCCTGGAGGGTGTCCAGCCGGTTGCCCAGGTTGCTGCCGAGCGCGATCACCGCGGAGTGCTGGCTGTGCAGCGTGGTGTCGGCGGAGTCCACCCGGCTCTCCAGGTCGAACGCGTTCGGCGTGGCGGTCGGGTCGCTGCTGCTCATCGAAGAAATCCCTCTGCATCGGATGCCGGGCGCGCTGGTGGTCATGCGCGGCCCCGGTGGATGGTCACGGTCACGTCGTCGAACGGCACGGTGATCGGGGCGTCCGGCTTGTGCACGGTGACCTCGACCTCCTCGACCGCTTCGTGCTTGAGGCACTGGTCGGCAATGCGCTGGGCCAAGGTCTCGATCAGGTCGACCGGGTCCCCGGCGATGATCGCGGTGACCTCTTCGGCCACCAGACCGTAGTGCGCGGTGCGGGTGAGGTCGTCCGAGGCCGCGGCGGGGCGGGTGTCCAGGTACAGCACGAGATCGACCACGAAGGTCTGCCCCTCGACGCGCTCGCGGTCGAAGACGCCGTGGTGGCCCCGGGCACGCAGCCCCCGCAGGGTGACGCGGTCCAGCAAACGAATCACTGCTCCCAGTCGGACGGGCCCCACCCGGGGAAAAGCATGGACGGGCGAGGCGAAGGCGGGCAGCACGCCCGCCACTCCGTTTCGAATCTACCCGCGAGCACGGACAACGCCTGACCGTCCTACCCGGCACGAACCGACGCCACGCGCACCGATATGGCAATTGACGTGAACGTCCGGTGACCACTCGGAAATGCCGGGCGACTTCCCGCGGCGGAATTCCCGCGGTCTCCGGAATCAGCTCTCCTCGTCGTCGTCCCCGCTGGTCAGAACGGGTGAACCGTGATGCGACCAGAGCTTCCACCCGACCGGGGTGCGACGGAACAGATTCGTCGACACGACCTTTCCGCCGACCAGCGGACCGAGTTCCCCCTCCTCCTCCGCCTCACCGCCGGACAGGATGTTCTCGGTGCACGTGACAAGGGCCACATCCCCGTGGACCTCGGCCTCGACATCCGTCAGGAAGAACTGGATGTACTCCGTGTTCATCATGATCAGCATGTACGAACGGGTCACCTGCGCCCGGCCGCGCAGCACCGGCCAGCCCGGGTGCACGCACACCACGCCGCCCTTGTCGTCGGCGTACTCGGCGCCCAGCCAGGCTTCCTCGACCGCCTCGACGTCCCCCCGCTCCAGCGCCTCGTAGAACCCCCGGTTCGCCGCGAGCACCGCCTCCAGATCGGCCCCGCGGGCCTTTCCGGCCGTACCGCCGCTCAACTTGCCGTCACCCGTCACAGACCCTCCCTCAGCCCAGCCGCGCCGCGTGCTGCCAGGCCGCGACCACCCGGACGGCATCCGCCGTGCCGGACACGTCGTGCACCCGCACCGCCCAGGCTCCGGCCCGGGCCGACAGCACCGACACCGCGGCCGTCGCGTCGTCGCGTTCCCGGGCCGGGCGTAGTTCCCCGGTTGCCGGGTCGGCGAGCAGCGTACCCAGGAACCGCTTGCGCGAAGCCGCCACGAGCACGGGACGGCCGAGCGCGGTGAGCGCGTCCAGCCGGCCGAGCAGCGCCCAGTTGTGCTCGGAGGTCTTGGCGAAGCCGAGCCCCGGGTCGAGGATCAGCTGGTCCTCCTTGACCCCGGCGGCCAGCAGCGCGTCCACCCGGTCGGTCAGCTCGGCGACCACGTCCCGCACCACGTCGTCGTAGACGGCCATCCGGTCCATGTCGACGGACTGCCCGCGCCAGTGCATCACCACGAAGGGCGCGCCGGTCTCGGCGACCACCCGGGCCATCGCCGGGTCGGCGAGCCCGCCGGAGACGTCGTTGACGATCGCGGCGCCGGCCTCGACGGCCCGCTCGGCGACCGAGGCGCGCATGGTGTCCACCGAGACCAGCACGCCGGCGTCGGCGAGTTCGCGCACCACCGGGACCACCCGGCGCAGCTCCTCCTCCTCGGGCACCCGCTGCGAGCCCGGGCGGGTGGACTCGCCGCCGACGTCCACCAGGTCCGCGCCCCGGGCCCGCAGCGCGAGGCCGTGCGCGATCGCCTTCGCGGGGTCGTGCCACATCCCGCCGTCCGAGAAGGAGTCGGGCGTGACGTTGACCACGCCCATCACGGCGCAGCGGTCCAGCCGCGGAAGACCGGCCGGCAGGGAGAAGGACGGCGA
>NZ_JBHUAF010000531.1:0-4575 GCF_042789895.1 Kitasatospora sp. NPDC056783 | reverse complement strand
GCGAGTGCGCCGGGGGCGGCTGACCCCGCCGCACCCCGCGCCCGGAGGCGGTGCGCGGGCCCCGGGGCTCACGGCTGTCCGGCCCCGGGCTCACGGCCGTCCGGACGCCGTTGCGCGGCCGCGCAACGGCTCCGAGGTCCCATGGGGTCCCATGGGACCCAGAGGTCCTCAGGCGCGGACCGCCGCCCGCTCCCGCAGCTCCTTCAGCACCGTGATGTCCATCGCGTGTCCGGTGCCGTCGCCGCCGTGCTTGCGGTCCGGGGTCTCCACCACCAGCGGCACCCCGGCCGTCTCCGGGTGCTCGAAAAGCTCGCGGAACGGCTCGGCGCCGATCATCCCGGCGCCGATGTTGGCGTGCCGGTCCTTGCGGGCGCCGACGACATCCTCGGAGTCGTTGGCGTGGATCAGCCGCAGCCGGCCCGGACCGGCCGCGGCGGCCAGGGCGTCCAGGGCGGCCGTCACCCCGCCCGGCTCCGCCAGGTCGTGCCCGGCGGCGAAGGCGTGGCAGGTGTCCAGGCAGACTCCCACCTTCGGGTGGTGGTCCAGGGCCGCCACGTACTCGGCCAGCTGCTCCAGCCGTGAGCAGAGCGAGCTGCCCTGGCCGGCGGTCGGCTCCAGCAGCAGCCAGGGCGCGTCGTCCCCGAGGCCGTCCAGCTCGTCCAGCAGTGGCCGGACGTCGGCCCGCACCTGCGCCATCGCCTCGGCCCGGCGCGAGCCCCCGCCGGGCGCCGTGCCGACCGCCGAGCCGGTGTGCAGGACGACGCCGAGCGCGCCGATGGCGTGGCCCCGGCGCAGCGAGTGCCGCAGCGAGTCGGCCGAGCGCTCGCGGGTGGCCGGGTTGTCCGAGCCGAAGTTGATCAGGTAGGGGGCGTGCACCCAGGCCGGGATGCCCCGGTCGGCGCAGGCGGAGCGGAACTCCTCGTCCTGGATCGGGTTGCCCGGGGGAGTGGCCCAGCCGCGCGGGTTGGCCACGAAGACCTGCACGGTCTCCGCGCCGACCCGCTCCGCGTACGCCAGACCGGTCCCCGCCAGCCCGCGTCCGGCCACCGGGACGTGGGCTCCGACCGGGTTGCGGAGGACGGCGAGGGGCGGTACGGGCGGTGCGCTGGTCATGGCCCCGAGCATGTCACGCCCCGGACCCCGGGCGTCGGGCGGGCCGGTCCGGGCGGGCCGGGCGGGCCGGTCAGGGAGGCCGGGAGGACGGTCGCGGAGCCGTCCCCGGCGGGCCCGCGCCACGCCGGGCGGTACCTCCTTCCGGTCGACGCCCCGTCAGTCCCGCAGCCCAGCCCTGGTGGCGGGCCCACCCGGCCGCCCATAGCGTCGACACGGCCGCACCCACCGGCCGCCACCGCCCACGCACAGCGCGTCAGCCCGGCCGCCGGACCGTACGCGCGGGGCGGACACCGACTCCCGGACCGCGGTACGCCACACCGCGACACCGCCGACCGCGACACGCCACACCGCGACACCGCCGACCGCGACACCGCATCGGATCCCGTGCGCGCCGAAAGAAACAGGTCACCACTCATGCCCACGCGACGGTTCCACCACCTCGCCGCGGCCACCGCCGCCGCCACCGCCACCGCCCTGACCACCGCCCTCGTCTCCCTGGCCGCCCCCGCGGCCCACGCCGACAGCGGCGGCCCGCTGCACTTCGTCCGGGCCGGCGAATCGATTCAGCAGGCCGTCGACGCCGCCCGCCCCGGCGACACCGTCCAACTGCTCCCCGGCACCTTCCGCGGCAGCGTCCGCATCACCACCCCCGGCCTCACCCTGCGCGGCTCCGGCGCGGACAGCGTGATCACCCCCGGGGACGGCACCGAGAACGCCTGCGCCGCCGCCGGGCACGGCATCTGCGTCGTCGGCACCGAGGAGCAGCCGCTGGCCGACGTCACGATCGACCGGCTCGCCGTCACCGGCTTCCGCAAGAACGGCATCGACGCCAGCGGCACCACCGGCCTGACCGTCATCGGCACCCACGTCCACGACAACGCCCAGCAGGGCATCAGCCAGGAGATGTCCACCCGGGCCACGATCCGCGGCAACCACTCGACCGACAACGGCCAGTCCGGCGTCTTCCTCGCCAACTACGCCTACCGCGAGGGCGGCGCGCCCGACACCGAGGGCACCGTGGTCGAGGGCAACGAGCTGACCGGCAACCGGGTCGGCGTCACCGTCCGCCGGCTGCGCGGGCTGGTCGTCCAGCGGAACTGGATCAGCGGCAACTGCTCCGGCGTCTTCGTGGTCGGCGACGAGGGCGTGCCCAGGGCCGGGGACCTCGACGTCCGGCACAACACGGTCGTCGAGAACGACAAGTTCTGCCCGGCCAACCCGCGCCTGGGGGCCATCCAGGGCGCCGGCATCGTGCTCACCGGCACCGAGGACGTCCGGGTGACCGGCAACGAGGTCCACGACAACGCGGGCACCACGGACTTCTCCGGCGGCATCGTCCTGTTCAGGAGCGTCGTCGGCGTCGCCAACTCCCGCACCACGGTCACCGGCAACCGGCTCAGCGGCAACAGCCCGGCCGACCTCGCCGACCGCGACACCGGCGCCGACAACACCTTCGCGCGCAACACCTGCGAGAGCTCCGAGCCGGCCGGCCACTGCTGATCCCCGCACGCCTCGCCGCCCCACCGCCCGCCGCCCCACCGCGCGCCGTCCGCCGTCCATGGAACTCCCAAGGAATCCCCGAGGAACCCAGCCATGACCACCGCACCCGCCCACACCACCCCCCAGGCCGCGATGCGGCTGCGTGAGCTCGTCTTCGGCGCCGCCTGCGCCGCGGCCGTCCGCGCGGCCGCCCGGCTCGGTGTCGCCGACGCGCTCGGCGACACCCCGGCCCCCGTCACCGAACTCGCCGCCTCCCTCGACACCGAGCCCCGCCAGCTGCGCCGGCTGATGCGCGCGCTGTCCTGCTACGGGATCTTCGAGGAGGGGGACGACGGCAGCTTCGAGCACACCGAGATGTCCCGGCTGCTGCGCGAGGACGCCCCCAACTCGCTGCGCTACATCTCCCTCTGGTGCACCGAGCCGTGGACCTGGGAGGCCTGGCCGAAGCTGGACGAGGCGGTCCGCTCCGGCCGCAACGTCTTCCCCGAGCTGTTCGGCAAGGAGTTCTTCGAGTACCTGCACAGCGACGCGGGTGACTCCGCGAAGGTCTTCGACAAGGCGATGACCACCTCCAGCCGGCAGTCCGCCGAGGACTTCGCCGAGTACCTGGACCTCACCGGCATCGACTCGGTGGCGGACATCGGCGGCGGCCAGGGCCACGTGCTGGCCAGCCTGCTGGAGCGGCACCCGGCGCTGCACGGCACCCTGCTCGACCTGCCCAAGGTCGTGGCGGGCGCCGACCCCCGGCTCCAGGACGGCGGCGCCTTCTCGGCCCGCGCCCGCCTGGTGCCGGGCGACTGCCGCACGGAGATCCCGGTGCGCGCCGACCTCTACATCATCAAGAACATCCTGGAGTGGGACGACGACAGCACCCGCCGCACCCTCGCCAACGTGGTGAAGGCGGCCGGCTCCGGCGCCCGCGTCGTGGTGGTCGAGAACCTGGTCGACAACAGCCCCTCGATGCGCTTCACCACCGCCATGGACCTGATGCTGATGCTCAACGTGGGCGGGGCCAAGCACTCCGAGGAGAGCATGGTCGGGCTGATGGCGGAGGCCGGGCTGACGGTCACCGCGGTCCGCCCGGTCAACCCCTACCTGCACGCCTTCGAGGCCACCGTGACCGGCTGAGCGCGGCCCTCCGCACGGACGACCGCCGGCCCCCGGAACAGGGGGCCGGCGGTCGCGCGCACCGGGGGCGGTCACCCCTGGTGCGAGGACTCCAGGTGCGCGAAGGCCACCACGTTGTCCAGGTAGTCCCGCCGCTGCTTGTCGTACGCGCCGCCGCAGGTGATCAGCCGCAGCTGGGCGTCCGGCGTGCGGCCGTACACCTTCGCGTCGGGGAAGGCGTCCTTGGCGAAGGTCTCCACCGAGTCCACCGAGAACACCGCGACGGTGCCGTCCTCCCGGCTCACCTCGATCTTGTTGCCCGGCAGCAGGAAGCTCAGCAGCAGGAACACCGCCGGGCCCTTGGTGGTGTCCACGTGCCCGGCGAGGACCGCGCTGCCGCGCTCGCCCGGGGTGATGCCGTCCCGGTACCAGCCGACCAGGTTCTTGTCGTCCGGCGGCGGTGCGTTGAGCTGGCCGGCCGGGTTGAGGGTCAGCTCGGTGAACGGCGCGTCCACGGCGATCTGCGGGATGCGCAGCCGGGTCGGCTTGGCGCGCTTGAGCGGCGGCGCCGGCGGTCCGGCGCCGGGGGCGCCCGGGGCCAGGGCGGCGGCGTCCGCCGGCCCGGGGAGGGCGGCCGCGGCGGCCGCCGGGGGAGCGGGCTGGCCCTCCGTCGTGCCGGAGTCCGGCCCGGTGTCCACCGCGTTGTAGACCAGCAGCAGCCCGACCGCTGCCGCCGCCATCCCCGCGCGCAGCAGCCGGGGCATTCCAGGGGCGGGACCGCCCGTCATTCGTGTCCTCCGCTCGACCGGTTCCACGACGGTCCGCCGCCCCCGGTGCGCCCCTCCCGTACGGGGG
>NZ_JBHUAF010000530.1:0-4608 GCF_042789895.1 Kitasatospora sp. NPDC056783 | reverse complement strand
GGCCGGCACCGGACGGCTCACCACCGCCCGGGCCTGCCTGCCGCGGGACCTCACCGCCACCGGCGGGCAGCTGCTGCTCGCCACCCGCACGGCCGAAGGCCCCGACGACGCCGGGGACTTCACCGGCCTCCTCGGCCTGCACCACCCCGACCTCTCCCCCGCGCCCGCCGAGGGCACCCTGCTGGACGACCCCCGGCTCCGCCAGGACCTCGCCGACCTGCGCCGCTACTTCCGCGACGCCCGGCTGGAGCGGCTGCGCCCGGTGGACGGCCGGCTGCTCGCCGTCTTCCGCACCGGCCCGGCCGCCACCGACGTCCGGGTGCTGCGCTGGCGCCTGGACGACGAGACCCGCGCCACCTACCTGGACGGGCGCGGCGAGCGCGACCACCTCCCCGCCGACGGCCAGCAGCTGCCCTGGACGGCCCTCACCCGGGACGACCAGCTGCCCGCCGGCCCCGGCCGCCCGCCGCGCGCCGGCCTGGCCGGCGAACTGCTGGTCGGCGTCGACGGCGGCCGGCTGACCATCGCCACCCCGGACGGCCGCGAGCTGCACCGCGAACCGCTCGCCGAGGCCCTCCAGACCCTCGCCGACGCCCGGATCGCCCACGCCCGGCTCGGCACCCTGCTGCTGGTGCGGGTGCGCCCGTACCAGGAGGAGACCGAACGGCACCTGGTGGTCCACCTGCCCACCGGCACCATCACCCGGATCGACGCGCTCGGCCAGGCCTGCCTGCGGCTGCCCGCCGACCAGGGCGTGGCCTTCCCCGGCGGCTGCCACCTGGTGGACGGCACCGTGCGCACCTTCGACCAGCCGGTCGACGGCCTGGTGTACGAGCGCACCGTCCTGTCGCCCAACGGCGAGGACGTGCTGTACGAGTTCCGCTCCCCCGCCGACGGCCGCGCCCTGCTCCAGCCGTACAACAGCGTCCGCCAGGAGGCCGCCGCCCCGCTGCCCTGCCAGGGGTACGCGCTGCTCGCCGACGGCACCCTGATCGCGCTGCGCCCGGCCGAGGACGGCCCGACCCGGCTCCACCCCGTCCAGCGCTGGCAGACGCCGTTCACCAGCGAGCGCTTCGCCGCCGAACAGCCGCCCGGCACCGGCCCGCTGGCCCGGATCGGCAACGCCGACCTGGTCCGCGGCCTGGCCGACTGCCTGGCGCTGGCCCGGCTGGCCGCGGCCGGCGCCGACACCCCGGCCGGCCACCAGGCCGTCCTCGCCGCCTGCACCCGCACCGCCGACCGGCACCACTGGCTGGGCCAGGGCGGCCTGGGCGACCTCGCCGCGCCGCTCGCCGAGATCCGCGACACCGCCCGGCAGGTCGTCGCCGAGTACGAGGCCGTCGCCCAGCTCACCGCGCACGCCGTCCGGCAGAGCGACGAGGCCGCCGAGCACGTCGAGGGCCTGCTGCGCACCGCCCGCGGCGAGACCCTGGCCGATGCCGCCGAGTGGGTCGACCGGCTCGCCGGGCTGCGCCGCGCCCAGGGCCGGGTGGAGGCGCTGCGCGACCTGCCGCGCGCCGACCCGGAGCGGATCGACGCGCTCGCCGCCCACCTCGCCGAGGGCCTCGCCGAGGCCGCCGACCGCGCCGTCGTCCAGCTCGCCGAGCCGACCGCCTTCGACCCGCACCGCCGCCGGGCCGGCGAGCTGGCCGAGCGCTGCGCCGCCATCGCCACCGCCGCCGAGGCCGAGCCGCTGGGCCTCGAACTGGGCTCCCAGAGCGAGGCGTTGCAGACCGTCTCGGAGCTGGTCGGCACCCTCGACCTGGCCGACGCCACCACTCGCACCGCGATCCTCGACCGGCTCGCCGACGTCCTCGGGCTGCTCAACCGGGCCCGGTCCACGCTGACCGTGCGCCGCCGGGAACTGCGCACCCGCGAGGCCTCCGCCGAGTTCGCCGCCGAGACCGCCCTGCTCGGCCAGGCCACCACCGCCGCGCTCGCCGCCGCCGACACCCCCGAGACCTGCGACGAGCAGCTCGGCCGGCTGCTGCTGCGGATCGAGCAGCTGGAGACCCGCTTCGCCGACGCCGACCCGGCCCTCGGCGACCAGCTCGCCGACCGGCGCACCGAGATCCACGACGCGCTCACCGCCCGCCGCCAGCACCTGCTGGAGGAGCGGGCGCGGCGCGCCGACCGGCTGGCCGCCTCCGCCGAGCGCGTCCTCGACACCCTGCACCGGCGGCTGGCCGCGCTCGGCACCCACGAGGAGATCGAGGCGGCCCTCGCCGCCGACCCCACCGCCGTCAAACTCCGCGACCTGGCCGGGCAGTTGACGGCGCTCGGCGACCGGGTCCGGGCCGAGGAGCTGACCGGACGGCTGCGCGCCGCCCGCGGCCGCGCCCTGCGGGCCCTGCGCGACCGCGCCGACCTCGCCGGGGACGGCCCCGGCACGCTGCGGCTGGGCCGCCACCTGTTCGCCGTCACCACCCAGCGGCCCGAACTCGCCCTGGTCCCCTGGCGCGGGCGCCCCGCCTTCACCCTCACCGGCACCGACTACCGTTCCCCCGTCACCGACCCTGCCTTCGCCGCCACCGAGCACTACTGGGACCGCCCGCTGCCCTCGGAGACCCCGCGGCTCTACCGCGCCGAGTACCTCGCCGCGAGCCTGCTGCTGGCCGCCGAACCGGGATCGCTGACCACCGACGGCGACCTGCTGGAGTACGTCCGCCGGGCGGCCGAACAGCGGCCGGACGAGGGTTACCAGCGCGGCGTGCACGACCACGACGCGGCGCTGCTGCTCCGCGCACTGCTCGAACTCGGCGACGGAGCCGGCCTGTTGAGCCACCCGGCGGGCGCCCGGGCGGCCGCCCAGCTGTACTGGGCGCACGGCACCGACGAACGGCGGCGGCTGCTCTGGCGCACCCGGGCCCGCTCGCTGGGCCTCGCCCGGGACGCCTTCGGGGGCGCCCCGGCGCGGGCCGCACTGGAAGCGCTGGACGCCTTGGCGGCCGAACTCACCACCGCAGTCGACGACTTCGCCCCGGGCGCGGAGCCCGCAGGACCGTACCTGGTGGCCGAGCTGGCCGCCGCCGACCCCAGCTTCGCCCACTCGGCGGGCGCCGCCGCACTGCTCGACAAGTTCCGCGCCGCACCCGAGTCGGCCGGCCTCACCGAGGCGCTGGCCGCACTGCCCGAGGAGCCGGACCTGCTGCCGGTGCGGCGCCGGCTCGCCGCCGTCTGGCTGGAGTCCGGCACCGCCGACGCCGACCCGGCCGACCTCGCCGAGGCCGCCGCCGTCCTGCTCTGCCCGTCCCTGCCGCGCCGCCCGGCCGAGGGGGCGGTGAGCGCCCGGATCACCGGGCTGCTCGGCGACCACCCTCGGCTCACCGGCGGCGCACTGGACCTGAGGCTGGACGAACTGCTGGCCCGGGTCGGCGAGTTCGAGCGGGTCGAGGTGCCCGGCTACCGGGCCTACCAGCGGCTGCGCGGCGAGCTGCTGGCCGCCGAGCACGCCCGGCTGCGGCTCGACCAGTACCGGCCCGCCCCGCTCAACGGCTTCGTCCGCAACCGGCTCATCGACCAGGTGTACCTGCCGCTGGTCGGCGACAACCTCGCCAAGCAGCTCGGCACCGTGCGGTCCGGCGGCCCGGTCGACCGCAGCGGCCTGCTGCTGCTGGTCTCCCCGCCCGGCTACGGCAAGACCACCCTGGTCGAGTACCTCGCCGAGCGGCTCGGCCTGCTGCTGGTCTCCGTCAGCGGCCCCGCGCTCGGCCACCGGGTCACCTCGCTGGACCCGGCCGAGGCACCCGACGCCACCTCCCGGCGCGAGGTCGAGAAGCTCAACTTCGCCCTGCACGCGGGCGACAACGTGCTGCTCTACCTGGACGACGTCCAGCACACCTCGCCCGAGTTCCTCCAGCGCTTCATCCCGCTGTGCGACGCCCAGCGCCGGATCGACGGCGTCTGGGACGGCGAGGCCCGCGAGTGGGACCTGCGCGGCAAGCGCTTCGCCGTCGTCATGGCCGCCAACCCGTACACCGAGTCCGGGCGCCTCTTCCGGCTGCCCGACATGCTCGCCAACCGGGCCGACGTCTGGAACCTCGGCGACGCCGTCGCCGGGCGCGAGGACCTCTTCGCCCTCAGCTTCGTCGAGAACGCCCTGCCCGCCAGTCCCCACCTGGCCCCGCTCGCCACCGCCGAGCGCGCCGACCTCGACACCCTGCTCGCCCGCGCCGCCGGCCTGCCGGGCGGCACCCTGGCCGCCTCCTGGCCCGCCGCCGAAACCGAGCGGATGACCGCCGTCCTCGCCGGCCTGCTCCACCTGCGCTCCACCGTCCTGGCCGTCAACCGCGCCTACCTCGCCTCCGCCGCCCAGGACGACCGCACCCGCACCGAGCCCCCGTTCCTCCTCCAGGGCTCCTACCGCAACATGGCCAAGCTCGCCCAGCGCCTCGACCCCGCCCTCACCCGCCCCGAGCTCGACGCCCTCCTCACCGACCACTACCGCGCCGAGGCCCAGCCCCTGGGCGCCGAAGCCGAGGCCCAGTTGCTGAAGCTGGCGGAGCTGCGCGGCACGATGACGGAGGAACAGGCCGAGCGCTGGGCGGAGTTGAAGCGCACCTGGCGGGCGGGCGGCTGAGGAGATCCCGTCCCGGGATCATCCGGGCA
>NZ_JBHUAF010000529.1:0-4620 GCF_042789895.1 Kitasatospora sp. NPDC056783 | reverse complement strand
CTGCCCGACTACATGGTCCCCTCCGCCGTCGTCCTCCTCGACGCCCTGCCACTCACCGCCAACGGCAAGGTCGACCGCACCGCACTGCCCGCCCCGGACCAGGCCGCCGGCGGCCCCCGGACGGCGCCCGCCGGCCCGGTCGAGGCGGCGCTCTGCGCGGCCTTCGCCGAGGTGCTGGGCACCGGGCCGGTCGGCGCCGACGAGTCCTTCTTCGACCTCGGCGGCGACAGCATCCTGGCGATCCGCTTCGTCGCCCAGGCCCGGGCCGGGGGCCAGGTGGTGACCGTCCGGGAGGTCTTCCAGCACCGGACGGCCCAGGCCCTGGCCACCGTCGCCCGCCCCCTGGTGGAGCCGCAGGCCCCGGCGCGGAGCGTCTTCACCGACCCGGAGTCGGAGCGCGAGGCGGCCGAACTCCTCGCCTCGGAAGCCGAGCTGGCCGACGTGCTGCCGCTCTCCTCGCTCCAGGAGGGATTCGTCTTCCACGCCCTGCTGGCCGACGACGACGTCGACGTCTACGCCACCCAGGTCCACTTCGACCTGCACGGCCCGCTCGACCCGCCCCGGCTGCGGCTCTCCGCCGAGCGGCTGCTCGCCCGCCACCCCGGCCTGCGGGCGGGCTTCCGCCAGGCCGGCCTCAGCCGCCCGCTCCAGGCGGTCCACCGCGAGGTCGCGCTCCCCTGGCGCCAGGACGACCTGAGCGGGCACCCCGAGCCGACCGCCGAGGCCGAGCGCCTGGCCCTCGCCGACCGGACGGAGCCGTTCGACTTCACCCGCCCGCCGCTGCTGCGGCTGCGGGTGGCCAGGCTGGGCGACGACCTGCACCGGGTGATCCTGACCGGCCACCACATCCTGTGGGACGGCTGGTCGGTGCCGGTGCTGCTCGACGAGCTGTTCACCGCCTACCGGCACGGCGGCTCGACCGACGCCCTGCCCGAGCCGGCCCCGCTGCGCGACTACCTCGCCTGGGTGGCCGGCCAGGACGCCGAGGCGGCCCGCACCGCCTGGTCCGCCTCGGTCGGCGACGCCCGGCCGACCCTGGTCGACCCGGAGGCGGCGCACCGCGACCCGGTGCGGCACCGCTCGGTCTCGACCGACCTGGCCGAGCGGCCCGCCGAGGAACTGGCCGCCGCCGCCCGGGCCCACGGCGTCACCGTCAACACCGCCGTCCAGGGCGCCTGGGCGCTGGTGCTGGCCCGGCTGACCGGCGAGCAGGACGTGGTGTTCGGCGCCACCGTCTCCGGCCGCCCGGCCGAAGTCCCGGGCGTCGAGCGGATGGTCGGCATGTTCCTCAACACCCTGCCGGTCCGGGTCCGGATCGACGAGGACGAGCCGCTGTCCGCCCTGCTGGCCCGCCTCCAGGACGAGCAGTCTCGGCTGATCCCGCACCACCACCTCGGCCTCGGCGAGATCCAGCGGCTGGCCGGCGGACAGGTCCTGTTCGACACCACCGTGATCCACCAGAACGCCCCGCTGGACGCCTCGGCGCTGGCCGCCGGGCTCGACGGGCTGACCCTCGGCGACGCCGGCAGCATCGACGCCACCCACTACCCGCTGCGGGTGCAGGCCGTCCCGCCGCTGCACGGGAACGGCCTCGAACTGCGGCTCGGCTACCGCCCGGACGTCTACGACGAGGAGGAGGCGCGGAGCCTGCTGGACCAGCTCCACCGCGCGCTGCGGACCCTGGTCGACGCCCCGCTGACCAGGACCGGTTCGGTGGAACTCCTCTCGGCCGAGGAACGGGATCGACTCCTCGCCGGGTGGGGAGGCTACTGACCGTTCGACCGGGGCGGCCCACCGGGCCGCCCCGGCCCATGACGGCGGGTCACCTCTCCCGACACAACCACCTGGTAGGAAATGCTCACCATGAATGACAACGACGTAGTACGCCTGGAACAGGTCACCCGCTCCTACGGAACCGGCCAGAACGCCGTCACCGCCCTGGCCGGGGTCACCGTCGGCTTCGCCCCCGGCAGCTTCACCGCCGTCATGGGCCCCTCCGGATCGGGCAAGAGCACCCTGCTCCAGTGCGCCGCCGGACTGGACCGCCCGGACTCCGGCAAGGTCGTCGTCGACGGCATCGACCTCGGCGGCCTCGACGAGACCGCCCTGACCCGGCTGCGCCGGGAGCGCCTGGGCTTCGTCTTCCAGGCCTTCAACCTGCTGGGCTCGCTGACCGCCGAACAGAACGTCGGCCTGCCGCTGCGGCTGGCCGGCCGCCGGCCCGACTCCGCCCAGGTCCGGGCCGCCCTGGCCCAGGTCGGCCTGGGCGAGCGGACCGGCCACCTGCCCTCCCAGATGTCCGGCGGCCAGCAGCAGCGGGTGGCGATCGCCCGGGCGCTGATCTCCGCGCCCAAGGTGCTCTTCGCGGACGAGCCCACCGGCGCCCTCGACAGCACCAGCAGCCGCGAGGTGCTCACCCTGCTCCGCTCACTGGTCGACCAGCAGGGCCAGAGCACCATCATGGTCACCCACGACCCGGTGGCCGCCTCCTACGCCGACACCGTGCTCTTCCTCGCCGACGGCCAGGTGGTGGACCGGCTGGCCGGCCCCGACCCGCAGACCGTCGCCGCCCGGATGACCGCCCTGGAGGGCGTCCGCCCCGGCGGAGGCCCCCGATGAACGGCTTCCGCCTGCTGCTCCCGATAGCCGCCCTGTCGCTGCGGCGCCGGTGGCTCGCCTTCGTCGGCTCCTTCGTCGCGCTCGCCCTCGGCGTCGCGGTGATGTCCGCCGCCGGAGTGCTGCTCAACACCACGATGGGCGAGGACTCGCTGCCCGGCGCGCCCTCGCTGCACAAGCTGGTGGGCTTCATGGCCGCGATGGCCGGGTTCGTCTCGGTGTTCGTGGTCTCCTCGACCTTCGCCTTCGCCGTCGCCCAGCGCCGCCAGGAGACGGCGATGCTGCGCGCCGTCGGCGCGACGCCCCGCCAGGTGCGCTCGCTGATCCTCGGCGAGGCCGTGGTGGTGGCGCTCGCCGCCGCCGTCGCGGGCTGCGCGGCAGGCCTGGCCGTCGCCCCGGCGATCGCCTCCTGGCTGGTCGACCAGGGCGCCGCGCCGAGCGGCTTCCGCGCCCAGCCGGCCGTCCTGCCACTGCTGCTCGCCGCCTCGGGCGGCCTGCTGGTCGCCCTGCTCGGCGCCTACACGGCCTCCCGCCGGGCCGGCCGGGTGCGCCCGGTGGAGGCGCTCAACGAGGTCGCCGTCGACCGGAAGGTGATGCCGGCCGTCCGCTGGGTGGCGTCGATCGCCTTCCTCGGCGTCTTCGTCTACACCCTCCAGACGTTCATCTCGATGCCCGCGTCGATGATGGCGGACCCGCAGTCCCGCGACCCGGAGACCACCCCGCAGTGGGCCCTGCTCTTCGACGTGATGGCGGTGCTCGCCATCGTGCTGGTGGCGCCGGTCCTGGTGCCGCCGCTGGTGCGGCTGTTCACCGGGCCCGTACCGCTGCTGCCCGGCGCGGCCGGGCTGGTCGCCCGGCAGAACGCCCTCGCGGCGATCCGCCGCACCGTCTCCACCGCGACCCCGGTCTTCCTGGTGATCGGCCTGGCCGGCTCGGTGGTCGGCGGCACGGTCGCCTTCAGCGACGCGATGGCCGCCCAGGGCCGCGCCGCCCTCAAGGCCGGGTACGTGATCGAGCCGGCCGCCGGCGCCGCCGAGGTGCCCGCCGACGCGCTGCGGAAGCTGGCGGCCCTGCCGGGCGCCGGACTGACCACCGCGGCGACCGTACGGTTCGACGGCCTGGCGCTCCCGGACCAGCAGCCCGCCCCCGGCCGCCCGGGCGACCTGCCGATCCCGGAGGACGGGCTGGCCGTCGACGGCGACCTGCGGGCGGCCTGGAACCTCTCCGCCGAGGACGGCTCGCTGGAGGACCTCCACGGCAAGACGGTCGCGGTCTCCAGCGACATGGCGAAGGTCTTCGGCTGGCACGTCGGCGACACCCTGAACGCCCGGCTGGCGGACGGCACCCAGGAGCAGCTGCGGCTGGTCGCCCGGGTCGGCCACCTGCTGCCGCAGCTGCCCGAGATCGTCGTCCCCCGGGAGGCCGTCCCCGGCGGGCACACCGTCTCGGTCGCCTACCTGGGCACCGGCGCGGGCCCCGAGCAGGTCACGGCCGCGCTGGGCGGCGCGGCCCGGGCCACCGCGGGCGCGGACTGGATCGGGACGCGCAACGACCGGACCACCCGGAACGGCTGGATCGCGATGCTGGCGATCCTCGGCCCGGCACTGCTGTACGCGCTGATCGCGATCGTCAACACGATGATGATGTCCACCGGGGACCGGCTGCGGGACTTCGCCACCCTGCGGCTGACCGGCGGCACCCGCCGCCAGGTCATGCGGGTGGTCGCGGCCGAGACCCTGGTGGTGGTCGCCACCGCGGCGGCGCTCGGACTGATCGTCACGCTGCTGACCCAGTACGCGACCGTCCTGCTGATCGAGAACCGCGTCCTCGACACCGGCCGGTCCGCGGCCTTCGACCTGCCCTGGGGCACCCTGGCCGGAGCCACCGCCGTCTGTCTGGCCCTCGCGCTGGTCTCCAGCCTGGTCCCGGCCCGGCTGGCGCTGCGGGTGCGCCCGCTCGACCTCGCGAGCGGCCGGCAGTGAACGCCGGAGGCACGGAAGGAGC
>NZ_JBHUAF010000528.1:0-4621 GCF_042789895.1 Kitasatospora sp. NPDC056783 | reverse complement strand
GGCCGCCCCGCCGATCCCCGCCGCGGCCCCGCCGCTCAGCACCGTACGGCCCTCGAAGCGCGGCCGGGGCCGCCCGTCGGTGCGCTCCGCGGACTCGGCCCGGGCCCGCCCGGCCCCCAGGGTGGCGGCGGCCCCGGCCAGCCCCAGGGCGGAGGCGCCCAGCAGTGCCCGGCGGGCCGGTCCGGGGGCGGAAGTCGAAGGAGAGGAAGGGGGGTTGGTGTCCATGCGGGGAGCCTCGCGGCACCGGCCCGGTGGCCGCTTCGGTCGACCGGCCGGACCTCCCGGCCGGAAGGAGGAAGCGCCTCCTCCCCGGGCAGGAGGGCAACTCCGGGCCCGCCCGGCGGGGTTGGCGACGCCCGTCACCCGTCCGGGTGGCGGAGCGCCCGTGGGACGAATCGGACGGATACCATCGGCCCGATCCCCCGGAGGTGCCGCGTGGACACGGTCATCGTGCAACTTCCCGCCGCCGGGCCAGGGGCGGCGCCCGGCGAAGCCCCCGGCCTGCTGCGGCTGGGCCCCGGTGAGGCCGCGGTGTTCGGACGCGGGGAGCCGGGCCGGCCGGCCCCCATCCCCCTGCCCGACCAAGGCGTCTCCCGGCGTGCGGGGGAGGTCGTCGCGGCCGAGGACTACTGGCGGCTGTCCAACTTCAGCGCCTCGGCCACGTACGTGGTGGAGAACCTGGAGGGCGCGGGGGAGCACATCAAGGTGGCGCCCGGGCGGCTCGGCGCCCCCGTTCCGTTCGAACTCTCCCGGGTGCTGCTGCCCGCCCTCGGCGAATCCGCCGCCTTCAAGGTCTTCGCCCCGCAGCACGCCTACCTCGACGGCCCGCCGGGCGGCGCCGACGGCGAGCGCACCGTCAGCCCGTTCGCCCTCGACCCGACCGCCAAGTACTTCCTGGTCCTGCTCGCCCTCTGCGAGCCCCGGCTGCGCTCGCCCTCCGCCGCCGCCGTCCCCGGCGTGACCGAGGTGCTCGCCCGGCTGCGCGCCCTGCCCGGCTGCCGCGGGCTGAGCCGCTCGGCGGTGAACTACCACATCGACTACCTGGTGGAGACCAAACTGCGGCTGCGCGAGCCGTACGAGGAGGGGCCGGGCGGCGGCAAACGCGAGGAACTGGTCGCGCTGGCGCTCAGGTTCGACCTCGTCCGGGAGGAGCACCTGGCGCTGCTCCCGGCCCGGCGCCCGGCCGCCCGGCCGTGAGGCCCGGCGCCCGACCCGGGCCGGAGCCGCCCGGCGGCGGGGGCGGTGCTCCGCTCCGGGAGGGCCCGGCGTCCGGTGCTCCGCCCGGGGAGGGGGCGGCGTCCGGCGGGCCGGAGGGCTTCCCGATCCCCGGCGGGCCGCCCTTCGCCGTCCCGGAGGGCTACCCGATCGCCGGCTACCGGCTCGGTGCCCTCCTCGGCGCGGGCGCCTGGGGCAGCGTGCACGCCGCCGAGGGACCGGACGGCGCCCCGGCCGCCGTCAAGATCCTCGGCGCGGCCCGGTTCAGCCCCGGCCAGCGCGGTACCGTGGCCCGGATGGCCCGCAGCGAACAGCGTTTCAGCCGCCGCGCCGACCACCCCCACCTGATCCGCACCCTCGCCGTGGTCACCGTCGAGGACCCCGACCACCCGGCCCTGGACGGCGCCGTCGCCCTGGTGATGGAACGCGCCGCCCGCAGCCTCCAGGACCTGCTGGCCGAGGCCCGCCCCGGTACGGCGGTGCCCGGAGCCGAGCGCATCCTCGCCGAGGTCTGCGCCGGACTGACCCACATGCACCGGGCCGGCTGGGTGCACGGGGACCTGAAACCGGCCAATGTCCTGCTGATGCCCGACGGCACCGCGAAGATCGCCGACTTCGGCCTGACCGCCGAGCTGGAGGGCACCCACGCCTACGCCCCGCCGCTCGGTTCACCCGACCACGTCCCGCCCGAGTGGTGGTCCCAGCGCACCGGCGCGCGCGGCGTCGCGGTGCGCCCCAGCGCCGACGTCTGGGCCTTCGGCGTGATCGCCCACCAGCTGCTCACCGGAGGTCTGCACCCCTTCCTCGGCGCCACCGCCCGGGCCCGTTCACTGGCCGCCCAGGCGTACGCGCGGGGCGCCGCGCCGCTGCGGCTGGACGAGGCACTGCCGGCGCGCTGGCGGGCCGCGGTCGCCGCCTGCCTCGCCCCCGCCCGGGAGGAGCGGACCCGGACCGCGCTGGCCGTGCTGGTCGCCCGGGCCGCGGCCGGTCCGGCCCGGAGTCGCCGTGCCGCCGTCCGCGCCGGCGCCGGGCTGCTCGCCGCGGGGCTCGCGGTCCTCGCCCTGGCCGGCGGGCCGGAACCCGGCGGTGCGGGTGCCGCCCACCGCGGGCCGGCCCCGCTGCCCGGCGCGATCCCGGCGGGGTCGGACGTCCCCGCGGCGTACCGGGGCATGATCGAGAACGCGGCGCGGCGCTGCCCCGAGCCGGAGGTCACCCCGGTCCTGCTGGCCGCGATGCTGAAGGCCGAGAGCGGCTTCGACCCGAACGCCGCCCGCCCGGAGACCGGCGAGTACGGCATCGCCCTGTGGACGCCCTCCGTGTTCGAGGCCTGGGGCAAGGCCGCCGCCCACCCCGGGCCCACGTCCTACTGGGACCCGGGCGACGCGATCGCCGCGATGGGCAACTACGCCTGCTGGCTCGACCAGCGGCTCAAGCGCCGCGGCGTCACCCGCGGCCTGCCCGGCCTGGTCGCGGCGGCCTACCGGACCAGCGACAAGACCGTGGCCGCCGCCGGGGGCGTCCCGGAGCGGGTTCGCCACCATGTCGACATAGTTCTCCAGTACCTCCACGACTACGGGGGGTGACTGCCGAGATGGGCCGAAGTGGGGGCTGCGGACCGCCGGGGGCGTCCCGGGTCGGCCGGGTACCTAGGCCGGCGGCGGGGCGGCGGTGGCGTCCGGGCCTTCGGGGTGACCGCTCCGCGGCGGTCGCCGGGGAGGCCCGGAGCGGGTTCGGATATATGTCGACAAAGTGCTTCAGTGCCTTCGCGATCACGGCGGGTGACCGGCGAAATGGGATGAGTTATGCCACATCCCCGCGAATCCCGGCGCGGGCACCCGGGTGACGGGCCTCCGGTCTGGAATCCTCGGCGCATGATCACGAAGCTCCGCGCGAGCGTCGCGCAATGGACCGTCGTCATTCCGGTGGTGTCGTTCATCGTCCTCATCCTGACCTGGCACGAAGAGCTGCCCGGATGGGTGGTGGCGGTGGTCGCCTGCTTCCTGGTGGGTGCCGTGCTGTCCGCCGTGCACCACGCCGAGGTCATCGCGCACTGGTCGGGCGAGCCCTTCGGATCGCTGGTCCTCGCGGTGGCGGTCACCGTGATCGAGGTCGCGCTGATCGTGACGCTGATGGCCGACGGCGGGGAGAAGTCCTCCACCCTGGCCCGGGACACCGTCTTCGCCGCTGTGATGATCACCTGCAACGGCATCCTCGGACTGTCCATCCTGGTCGCCGCCGTCAAGTACCGGACCGCCGTCTTCAACGCCGAGGGGACGGGCGCCGCACTCGCCTGCATCGCCACCCTCGCGACCCTCAGCCTGGTGCTGCCGACCTTCACCACCAGTTCGCCGGGCCCGCAGTTCTCGACCACCCAGCTCGCCTTCGCGGCCATCGCCTCGCTCGTCGTCTACGGACTGTTCGTCGCCACCCAGACCGTCCGGCACCGGGACTACTTCCTGCCCGTCACCCCCGAGGGCCGGGTGCTGGACGAGGAGGAGCACGCCTCCCCGCCCACCCTCCGGGCCGCCGGGGTCAGCCTGCTGATGCTCGCCGTCGCGCTGGTGGCGGTGGTCGGCCTGGCCAAGGGCGTGTCGCCGACCATCGAGACCGCGGTGGACAACGCCGGGCTCCCGCACGCCGTGGTCGGCGTGGTGATCGCCATGATGGTGCTGCTGCCGGAAACCATCGCGGCGCTGCGCGCGGCCGTCCGCAACCGGGTGCAGACCAGCCTCAACCTGGCCCTCGGCTCGGCGCTCGCCAGCATCGGCCTGACCATCCCGGCGGTCGCGATCGCCTCCAACTGGCTCTCCGGCCCCCTCGTCCTCGGCCTCGACTCGGCGCACATGGTGCTGCTGGCCCTGACCATCGTGCTGCTCACCCTCACGGTCATCCCGCGCCGGGCGACCCCGCTCCAGGGCGCGGTGCACCTGGCGGTGCTGGCGGGGTACGTGGTGCTGGCGCTGAACCCGTGAGAGCGCGCCGACCGTAGTCGACAGTGGAAGCCCCTGGCCCGTGCCCCCGTGCGCCAGGGGCTTCCGTCGTTCCCGGGGCCGGGGCGTCCGGGGCTGTCGTCGGACGCGCGTCCCGCCGGGTGACGCTCCCCGATACCGCGCCCTGGGCAGGCCTCAGTGACCTCAGCAGCCCCAGTGGCCCCAGTGGTGCTGATGGGGCCAATGTGACTGATGGGGCTGATGGTGAACCCGTGGGGCGGGGCCGGCCGTGATACCTGGTGAGGGCCCCTGGTCCACCCCCGAGACCAGGGGCCCTCGTCGCCCTGCGGTGCGAGCGCCGGCGAACCCCCGGAAGGGAGCGTGCCGTGGCGGCGGAAGCCCCGGGCCCGCGAGCAGTGCGGGGCAGGGGCGTGGTGGCGCCTCGCCCCGGCAGGTGTCCGCGTGGGGGCGGACCC
>NZ_JBHUAF010000527.1:0-4638 GCF_042789895.1 Kitasatospora sp. NPDC056783 | reverse complement strand
CGGGCGGGTGGGCGCCGAGTCGAAATGGGCCCGCATGTTTGCACGTGGGCCCGTTTGTTCTCGGTCGTTCTGGCCGACTCTGGAGTTCCGAGAGGAGCTGAGATTGAGGGGCGGGAAATGCCGTCGCCGCTCCGGTGGGGCCGAAGCGGCGACGGGGGAGCTTGGTGCTGTGCGGGTGGTCAGGGCTTGCCGCGGAGGCCGCGGAGGTGTTCGGCGATCGGGGCGAGGGCCTCGTACATGGCGTCCAGCTGCTCCGGGGTGAAGCGGTCGATGAAGTGGGCGCGGACGCTGCGCACGTGGTCCGGGGCGACCCGCTGCATGGTCTCCCAGCCCTGCTCGGTGAGGTGGGCGTAGAGGCCGCGCCGGTCGCCGGGACACTCCTGACGGAGCACCAGGCCGGCGTTCTCCATCCGGGTGATCTGGTGGGAGAGGCGGCTCTTCGACTGGAGGGTGGCGGTCGCGAGGTCGGTCATCCGCATCCGGCGGTCCGGGGCCTCGGAGAGGACGACCAGGATCTCGTAGTCGTTGATGGCCAGGTTGTGGGGCTGGAGTTCACGGCTGAGCTGGTAGTCCAGCAGCTTGGCGACCTCCAGATGGGCGCGCCACATCCGCTGCTCCCTGGCGGACAGCCAGGGAGTCTCCTCCTGGGGCTGCGACGAAGGGGCGTCCGCAGTGTCGATCGTGTGCGTATCCATGCCTCTAGCATACCTGATTTAGTTCAATCTTGTACAAGTTTACAGGCCGAAACGTCGACCGAGGTCGCCCAGGTTGCCGAGGCCCGGCAGATTCGGATTCCCGCCGCCCTGCGCGGCCGGCTGGGACGGCACTCCGCCGACCGGCACGCCCGCCTCGGCGTCGATCTGGCCGACCGACCGCTCCGCCATCAGCTTCTCGCTCGACTGCAGCAGCACCTGGCCGGCGCCGACGAACTCGAACTGGTGCTCCTCGCCGGACGCCCCGCCGAAGCCGGTCAGCCGGCGCAGCCCGCCGATCAGCCCGTTCATGTACTCGTGGTCGTAGTGGTGGCACGGCGCCGGGCAGTCCGCCCAGCCGACCAGCGCCTGCGGGTCCACCCGGATCGGGGGCTCGACGAAGTGCACCGGCCCGTTGGAGGCGGCGACGAAGCGGCCGGTGCCGAGCAGGGTGAGGAATCCGGGGATGATCGACTGCTTGAGCCGCAGCGTCGGGTCGAAGGCCAGCAGGTTGCCGGAGCGGACGGTCAGATTGCCGTCGTCCAGGTCGTACGAGTTGAGGTCGAACGCCCGGTCGGCCAGCAGCAGCTTGCCGCGGCCCTCGGCGACCACCCAGTCCGCCGCGTGCATCGGCGAGTTGAAGTGCTGCCCGAGCATCCGGTCGAGCGCCCCGGCGCCGACGCCCTTGAAGCTGATGTCGCCGTAGTAGGCGACCATCTTGCCCTTCTGGAGGAAGTACGAGCCGTTCAGCTCGACCGAGAAGGCGTACGGGTTGACGTTGTCGCCGGCCGGCAGGCTGTGGGCGTCCCACACCACCGGCCCGGTGCCGCCGTGGCCGGTCGGCAGCGGGGCCACCGGGCCGTCGAACTGCTGCTGGGCGTAAGGCTGTTGCCGGGGCGGTGGTGGGGGCTGCTGGGCGTAGGGCTGGGCCGGCGGAGGCTGGTGGCCCGGTGGCGGCGGCGGATAGCCCTGCGACGGCGGCGGCGGGTAGCCCTGCGGCGGACCGTAGTTCGGCGGGACGGGCGGGACGGCGAAGCCGGGCTGGGTCGGCTGGTCGTGCGGCGAACCGTACGGCGGCTGCGGCGGGTAGGACATCAGAGCTTCTCCTCGCTCGCCTGGACGTACACCGCGCCCTGCCCGGACAGTTCCAGCTGGAACGCCTCGCCCGAGCCGCGGCCGATCATCTCGCGCCAACCGATCGCGGTGGAGAGCTTGTTGCGCACGTCGCCGCGGTGCGCCACGTACGCCTGCGGGTCGACGTGCACCGACTGGCCGGGGGTGATCGGCAGCTCGAAGACGCCTCCGTGGGCCATCACCGCGACCGACCCCTGGCCCTCCAGCTTGGTGGTGAACAGCCCCTGCCCGGTGACCTGGCCGCGGACCATGCCCATCACCCCGCCCTGCGAGCCCATGAACATGGTGGACTGGCGCAGCGTGCCCTCGAAGGCGAGCAGCCGGTCCGCCTCGACGTACAGGGTGTCGCCGAACAGGTCGATCACGTGGACGTGGTGGCCGCCGTGGCCGAACATCACCCGGCCCTGGCCCTCGACGGTCATCAGCGGAGTGTCCTCGTTGGCCACCCGGCGGCCGATCATCGACATCACGCCGCCCTGCCCGCCGGTGATGTTCGGCGTGAAGCGGACGTCGCCGCTGTAGGCGAGCATCGCGCCGCGCTGGCTGAACAGCCGCTGCCCGGGCACCACCTGGGCCTCGACCATCTTCCCGTTGATCTTCGTGAAGCCCATCAGACGTCACCCCCGATGGTGACCTTCTCGGAGGGCTGGACGTACACCAGGCCCTCGCCGGTGAACTCGATCTGGACGGCCTCGCCGCCGCCCTCGCCGATCACCGTGGTCCAGCCCGCGCCGGACTTCAGGCTGCGGTGCAGGGTGCCGGTGTGCGCCACGTACGCGCCCGGGTCCACCCGTAGCGGCATGCTCTTGTCGACCCGCAGGATGACGGCCGGGCCGTTCGAGGTGAGCGCCGCCCATCCGTGGCCCTCCACCTTGGTGGTGAACAGGCCGTTGCCGGAGGACATGCCGTTCAGTCCGGTGAAGGTGGTGCCGGTGTGCAGGGCGGACTCCGCGCAGAGCAGGTTGTCCGACTCGACGTACAGCGTCTCGCCGTTCAGCCGGACCAGGCTGATCTCGGTGGCCTTGTCCGCGAAGTAGCAGGTGCCCTGCCCCTTGACCTCCATGACCGTCATCTTCTCGCCGGTCAGCCGGCGGGTGACCATGCCGCGCAGGCCGTCCCCGCCGCCGGTGAGCTTCTTGAAGGTCATCTGCCCGGTGTAGGCGACCATCGAGCCGTGTCTCGCTTTCACGGAGTCCCCGCCCAACTCGACGGCGAGCACCCGCGATCCCTGGAGTCTGAACTGTGCCACGGCCGCAATCTAGCCGCTGCGACGGCGGTCCGGGGAGGGTGCGCGGGGTGACTGGTACGGGGCTGCGACAAAAGCGCAGCCCACGCCGGAGCGCACGCCCCCGATCACGCCGGGGCGTGCGCCCTTGCTCAGGCCCGGGCGGGCGCCTCCTGCCCGGGGTGCGGAACGGTCCCGGCCGCCTCCTCGACCTCCAGCAGCGAGGCCGAGTGGCGCTCCGCCTCGAAGGCGGCCACGCCGCCGCGCAGCCCGAACAGCCGCTTGGAGAGCATGATCCAGAGCACCGCCGCGATGTTCAGCACCAGGGTGCAGATCTTCAGCGCGCTGACGTGGTGGCTCAGCTCGTAGCCCTCCAGCGGCAGGAAGGCCGCGGTGGCGACCACCGTCAGGTACTCGGCCCAGCGCTTGTTCAGCCACAGGCCGACCGCCTCGACGATCTCGATCACCGCGTAGGCGAGCAGCGCGCCCGCGACGACCAGCAGGGTGCTCTTCCTGAAGTCGAAGGTCTTGCGGATCGTCTCGACGATCGGGGCGTGTTCGAGGTCCCAGTGGAAGTGCTCGGTGACCGGCCGGAAGACCGTGAGGTTCTCGTCGAAGATCCGGTGCACCGCGTCCTGGCTGTTGGAGAACTTCCACACGGCCCAGGCGATCAGGATGATCAGCAGTCCGCGCAGCACCCGTTCGACGGCCAGGAAGCGCAGGATGAACAGGTCCCGCAGCGCCTTGCCGCGCGGCACCAGCGGCGCCTCGTCGGCCGGGCCGGAGCCGTGCGGGTCGCCCAGCGCGAAGTCGCCGCAGCGCAGGCAGCGCCAGGCGTCGCCGAGGGCGGTGGAGGCGTGCAGCCGCGAGGCCAGGTCGGGCTCCGTCGGCGCGTAGGTGATGTGGCCGCGCCTGGCGCAGGTCCTGCGGTCCCAGTCGAGTGTGAACATGTGGTGACTACCCCCGTGGTGTGCTGCGTCCGGCGTCCGGATCGATGGGCGCGCGGGGCAGCAGGATAGGGGTTCCCGGCGGCGGGCGGTCGCGCTCGGTGGCGTTCCGGAACACAGCTGTGACAGGGGGGCCGGGGCGCTGTGAGATCGGGCACGGAGGCCACCCCCGGCCGGGGGGCCGCGCGGGTGCTCGGTGATAATGGCCGGAAAGGCTTGTGAGTTGCTTCACAAGCGCGCCCGCGCCTCCGACCCCCGTATTGAGGTATCCATCGTGAACAGCAGCGCCGTCCACCGCCTGCGCCTGGTCTCCGGCCCCGAAGGGGTCTCCTTCATCCTGCTGCTGATCTGCTCGGTGCTGAAGCGGACCACCTCGTTCGACGCCGTCCCGGTGATGGGCATGGTCCACGGGGTCCTGTTCATCCTGTACGTGGTCTTCTGGATCCAGGCCTGGCAGGCGCAGAAGTGGGACGCCAAGCGCGGCGTCCTGATGTTCGTGCTCGCGGTGCTGCCCACCGGCGGCTTCTTCGCCGAGCGGATGCTGGCCAAGGAGGAGCGGGGCGAGCTGAAGCCCGCCACCGCCTGATCCCCGGCTTCCTCGTGGACGGTCGACAGGCTGCCACGGCCTCCTCTCCCAAAG
>NZ_JBHUAF010000526.1:0-4684 GCF_042789895.1 Kitasatospora sp. NPDC056783 | reverse complement strand
CTCCAGGACCGGATCCGGGCCGGCGGGCTGCCACTGCCCGGTCAACGGGCGGCCGTCCCCGACGCCTTCGCGCTCGCCTCCGGCCTGCTCGGCGCCCTCCCCGCCCAGGCATGGGCCGCCGAGGCCCGCGCCGCCCGGGAGGACGACCAGGCCGGCCCGTCCTCCCTCGCCGGACGCAGCACCGGCCTCGCCCGCCCCGTCCTTCCACCACAGCGCGGGGCCGCGCAGGATCCCCCGGCCCGGGAGGCGGCGGCCACGGCCGTCACCGAGGCCGGCGCCACTGCCGAGACCGGCCGGGCGGCCGACGCCACGACTCCCCCCGTGTCCGGCAGCGGGACGCCCGAGAGGGTGACCGCCGCCGACACCGCCGCGGCGACCGCCTCGGGCGACGGCTCCGCCACCGCGACCGCCGTCCTCGCCCCCATCGCCGCCGGACTGCTGCTCACCGGAGCTGCCCTGTGCAAGCATCGCGGGCTGCCGCGCGGGCACTGAAGAAGGGCATTGAAGAAGGACGCTGAAGACGGGCACCGAGCGCGGGCACCGAGCGGATCGGAGGCGGCCGACGACCCCCTACGCTCCGGTGGCCGCCGCCAGTTCCAGGACCAGCAGCGGGAGTTCGCGCCCCGGGATCGAGCCGGACGGGACGCCGCCGATCCGGGCGGCGCCCATCGCCAGGTAGAACGGCTCGGCGTTCGGATCGGATTCGATCAGGAACCGGCGCAGCCCGAGCGCCCCGGCGCGCTCCCGGGCCCGCTCGAACAGGGCCCGGCCGACGCCGCGACCGATCGACTCGGGCTCGACGAAGAGCTGGTCCAGCGACCCGGTCGGCGGCGTGCCGGAGAGCGCGGCGAACCCGAGCACCCGCCCGTCGTCCTCCGCGACCAGCGTGGCCGACCGCTCGATCGCCTCGGCGTCCACGGTCAGCTCCGCCCGGCAGGCGGCCATGAACGCCTCGTCGTAACCCCAGTACGCCTTGGCGCGCAGCGCGATGCCGGTGAGCAGCGCGGCCTCGTCCGGCCGGGCCGGTCTGATGTCCATGGTGTCTCCTCGGGTCGGCGGCCGGACGGCGGTGCCATTCTCGGCCGCGGTCCGGCCGTCCACCAACGGTTTCGGCCGGGCCCGGGATCCGGCGCGGTGCCCGGCCGACGGAAAGCCCGCGGCGCATCACCGGAACCCCGGACGAGGGGACCACCCCGTCACCGCGGCGCCACCGTCACCGCGGCGCCCACGTCAGCGGAACACCCCCGGCGGCGGTTCCGGGGAAGGCGCCGCGGTGGCGTCCGTCGCCGGGGTGGCGCCGGCCGCGAAGTCGGTGAGGGCGCGCCCGTGTTCGACCCGGGCGTGGGCGGCGTCGGAGGCGGCGCGGCGGGTGAGGTCGGCGGTCGGCAGCGGGATGTGGGCGGCCGCCAGGACGAGGTTGCCGAAGCGCTTGCCGCGCAGCACGGCGGGGTCGGCGATCAGGCACAGCTCGGGGAAGACCGCGCCGAGCGTGGCGACCTGGGAGCGGGCGAACGGCAGGGCGCCGCCGTCGGCGATGTTGGCGGTGTACCAGCCGCCGGGGGCGAGGGCGCGGGCGGCGAGGGCGGTGAACTCGACGGTGGTGCAGTGGGCCGGGGTGCGGGCCCCGGAGAAGACGTCGGTGATCACCAGGTCGACGCTGCCCTCCGGGGTGCGTTCCAGTACGGCGCGGGCGTCCGCGCCACGCACCTTGATCTGCCAGCCGCGCTCCAACGGCAGTTCGGTGCGGACGAGTTCGGTGAGTTCGGTGTCGATCTCGGCGACCTGCTGGCGGGAGCGCGGTCGGGTCGCCGCGACGTAGCGGGCCAGGGTGAGGGCGCCGCCGCCGAGGTGCAGGACGGTCAGCGGGCGGCCGGGCGGGGCGACCAGGTCGATCAGGTGGCCGAGCCGGCGCTGGTACTCGAAACCGAGGTGGGTGGGGTCGGCGAGGTCGACCAGGGACTGCGGGGCGCCGTCGATCAGCAGCGTCCAGGCGGCGGGACGGTCACGGTCGGGGCGCAGCTCGGCCAGGCCGGAGCCGACGGGACGGCTGAGCGGGCCCTGGGCGTGGCCGCGCCCGCCCGGTCCGGTGGTGGCCGCCGGTTCACTGCCGCGGGCGGCCCTGCTGCTTCGTCCCATGCCGGCCATTATCGCCGCCGAGGAGGGACACCCACAGGTCAGGGGCGTACGGCGGGGCCCGGCCGGAGGCTCCGGGGCCCGGCGCGGGTCCGTACGGCACGCCCGCTAGAACGGGCCGAGGCCGCCCGCGGTGAGCGTGCAGGCGGCCTCGCAGAGGGCGGAGCGGAGCACCCAGGCGTCGGTGGGGCGCGCGGTGCGGCCGGCGCCGGAGGGCGGGATCACCCAGCGCGGGTCGGCGGCGGCGGGCACCAGGGCGCCCGCCGTACAGGAGCTGCCCGGCAGGTGCCAGGTCTCCCAGGTGCCGGCCGGGACGAGGAAGGAGACGGTGCTGCCGTTGCGGCTCTGCAGGACGGCTCCGCAGGCGCGGCGGAGTCTCAGGATGTCGACGGCCTCCAGGCCGTGCCGCAGGGCGACGGTCACGGTGTCGCACGCGGTGACGAGGACGCTCTCGTCGGGGGCGGAGCGCTCGCGCCGGCGGCCGCCGCAGGACGTGCGGCCGCCCTGGACCGGGCCCCGGCCGGAGGCCCGGTCGTCGGCGGGTTCGGGGAGCAGAGCGGGAGCGGTGCCGGCGAGCACTCCCCCGGGGACGGGTCGGTACTTCGGCAGTCCGGTGGCCATCGGGGGCCCTCCTGTACCTCGGATCCGGAAGCGCAGCCGCGGGAAGGGGCCACCGGGCTGGGACGGGCCGGGGCGACGGCGTGGGCTTTTTCCTCGTACCAGGACAACGTGGCGGGCGCACCGCAGGCCACGGGGCGTCTTACAGCAAGGCATGGCATTTCATGGCGGATATCCCGCAACATCGCCCCTTTTGCCCGGGATTGACAGCAGTTGTCCCGCAAACCGACTGTGGCCAGGTGGTGACTCCGAGTACTCTCGGCGCCATGGCAGCCACCCCACCGGCCGAGCCGAACCGACCGTCCCCCAACACCGTGATGCGCGCGCTGCGCGGCGACCGCTCTCCGGGCGAGTTCGCCACGGCCGTCCGCAGGGCCGCCCGCGAGATCGGCGAGCACGTCTCCTGCGACGCCCGCTACGTCGGACGGGTCGAGTCCGGTGAGATCCGCTGCCCCAACTACGCCTACGAGCGGGTGTTCCGGCACATGTGGCCGGACCGCACGCTCGCCGACCTCGGCTTCACCCCCCGGGCCTCCGCCCGCCGCCGCCCGGCGGACGGCGGCGGTGGGCCGCCCCAACTGCCTACGCTCCACCCGACGTTCCCGTCCCCGCCCGCCCCCCGCTCACCACTCTCCACTCAACTCCCGTACGCTGCCTCGCCGTACGCGGATCCAACCGCTCCGGATGGGCCCCCGTGGCGGGGCCCCGGCACGGTGCCCCGGGGGCCCGATGGATCGCCCTATCTCGACGAGGAGAACGACGACGTGCGTCGCCGTACGTTCCTGGCCGGCGGCACCACCGCGCTGGCCGCCGTGATCGGCATCGACCGACCGGCCGCGGCCGCCGGTCAGCAGGCCGGCGCCGACGGCGCCTCCACCGCGCTCACCGGCCAAGGCGCCCTTCCCGGTGCGGAGTTCACCGCACCGTCACTGCTCGGCGCGGAGCCTCTGGTGCCCGGCAGGCCCTGGCCGGTGGCGCCGCTGCGCCGGGTCGGCGCCGCCGAGGTGCTCGGCGTCGAACAGGCCGTCCGGGAGATCCGGTTCGCCGACGACGCGCACGGCGCCGACGCCCTGTACGAGCTCGCCGGGCAGTCGCTGCGCAACGCGTACGTGCTGCTCAACGAGTGCGAGTACAGCCCCGAGACGGAGCGCAGACTCCAGGCCGGGGCGGGCGAACTCGCCATCTCGGTCGGCTGGTTGGCTCACGACTCGAACCGGCTCGCCGACGCCCGCTCGTTCTACGCCGAGGCGCTCGCCACCGCCCGGATGGCCGGCGATCCCGCACTGGAGGCGCACGTCTTCTGCAACAGCGCCTTCCTCGCCCGGGACGCCGGCCGCCCCCGCGAGGCACTGCGCGCCGCGCAGGCCGGGCAGGTCGCCGCCCAGGAGCTGGGCTCCGAACGGCTGCTCGCCCTGCTGACCATGCGTGAGGCCGGTGCCTGGGCGCTGCTCCAGGACCGCACCTCCTGCGAGCGCGCGCTCGGCCGGGCGTACGCGCTGTTCGACCGCGGGCCGGGCGAGCGGGACCCGGAGTGGATGTCCTTCTTCGGCGAGGCCGAGATCGCCGGCCTCCAGTCGCAGTGCTGGTCGGCGCTCGGCGACTGGGACCGCGCCAGCGAGCAGGCCGGGCTGGCGATAACGCTCCAGAAGCCGCACTTCGTCCGCAACCGGGTGCTGTACACCGCCGAGCTGGCCCACGACCGGCTCGGGCGCGGGGACCTGGCGGGCGCGGCGCACCACGGTTCGGCCGCCGTGGCGCTCTTCGGCGACGTCCGCTCGGCCCGGATCAGGGGCATGCTCGCGGACACCGCCGGACGGCTGCGCCCGCACGTCGTGGTGCCCGAGGTGCGCCGGTTCCTGACCGACTACGACCGGGCCACGGCCGCGTAGGACGCGTCCCGGGGTGCCCCGGGGAATCCCCGGGGCACCCCCGC
>NZ_JBHUAF010000525.1:0-4724 GCF_042789895.1 Kitasatospora sp. NPDC056783 | reverse complement strand
GTCGACAGTGATGTCGAGGTCGCGGGTGGCGTCCGCGAGGTGCTGGAGGCAGCGCTCGGCGGTGGTGTCGCGGGCGACGAGGTGGGCGACGCGGGCGGTGCCGAGGTTGCCGGCGGGCGGCAGTGCGACGTGGTCGCCGCTCTGCTTCTCCCAGACGAGGCGTTCCAGCCAAGGCCGTTCGCGCAGTGCGGGGTTCGCCGTCGCGCGGGTGAGGCGGCCGGTGGCGGGGGCGTAGGCCATGTGGATGGCGGCGGCCCGGCGCCGGGTGGGGGTGAGGTCGGGCTGCAGGCCGAGGGCGATGTCGGCGGCGGCGAGCGGCAGGTCGATGCCGGTGGCCTCGCGAACCAGAAGGGGGATCAGGTCCCCGGCCAGGCTCCCGTTGACCTCGGTCAGGCGGGGGGTGCTGCCGCCGTCGACGAGCCGCATCTCGACGTGGGCGACGCCGTTGGCGAAGCCGACGGCGTCCAGGGCCTGCACCGCGACGGGGCCGACCAGGGCGAGGAGCGGGTCTCCGGCTTCGACGCTGTGGCCGGTCTCCTCGAAGCACGGCGCAGGCCCGAGGTGCTTGCGGGTCACGGCGACGGGCGTGGTCACGCCGAGGACGGTGACGCACTCGACCGAGATCTCCGGCCCGTCCAGGTATTCCTCGACGAGGACGCCGAAGCCGTCGTCGGCGTGGGTGGCGGCCTGGGTGTAGGCGTCGGAGAGGCCGGTGGAGTCGTCGACCCGGCGTACCCCGATGCTGCCCGCCCCGGCGGCCGGTTTGACGACGACGGGGTACCCGATGCGCTCGGCGGCGGCGAGGGCCTGGTCGAGGGAGTCGGCGCGGATGCCGGCGGCGGAGGGGACGTCGGCGGCGGCGAAGGCCGCGCGGCTGGCGGCCTTGTTCCGGCAAGTGGCGGCGGTGGCCTCGGAGTTGCCGAAGGTGCCGAAGGCGGCGGCGAGGCGGGCGGCGCTGTGCTGGGCGTACTCGTCCCAGGTGAGCACGCCGGTGATCCGGTGGCGGGTGGCGAGGTGCTCGGCGGCGGCCAGGGTCTGGTCCGGGTCGCGGGTGTCGGTGACCTCGTGGTCGGCGATGTAGGGCAGTTGCCAGGTCGGCTCGTCCTGGGCGAGGAGGGCGACGCGGTGGTGCTCGGCGATCTGCTCCAGCGCGTGGCGGCGGTACTTCTCGGTGCCCGAGGAGACGAGCAGGAGGGTCGGGGTGGTGCTGGTCAGGGTCTCTCCGTGGGTCAGTCGGTGGGCGGGCGGCCCTGTTCGGACGCGGTGGGCAACAGGCCGGGTGGGCGGTCAGCGGGCGGGCCGGTGCCGGACGGGTGGCGGTGCTGCGGTCGCGGCCGGAGCTGCCGCTTGCGCGGCGAGCCAGCCGTCCTGGATCTCCTGGAGGTGGGCGAGCGCTTCCTCGACGGTGTGGAGGCGTCGCAGGTCGGGCCCGACGAGCGGGTCGAGGTGCTCTTCGATGCGAGTGGCGGATCGGATGCCGCCGACGACGTACGGCCCGGTGTCGAGGAGCACCTCGATGTGCCACCAGGCCATGCGGTTGCGGTCGTGCTCGGATTCGAAGACCTGAACGTGTCGGTAGCGATCATCGGACCATGGGTGGTCCCCGACCAGAGCGTCGCTCAGGTCCTGGAGGCCGAGCACGGCTTCGGTCGCGGCCTGCGAGCGGGCCTTCCAGAGCGCCTGCCGGTAGCGCGGTGCGATGGTGCCGGTGATCTGGGCCGCCGTGGTGGCCGTGTCCGTCTCCATCGCGAAGCTGACCGGCGTGGTCGGCTCCGGTTCGCCCATGAGGTGATGGGCATCGTCGGGGCGGGCCGCGCCGACGAGGAGCGGGGTGTCCGCGCCCGGCCGGACCGCGAGCAGGTGCTCACCGGCAGGGCCGGTGAGGGCGAGGGCGGTGTGCGGTGCGGTGGTGCTGGTGAAGCCGGGCCAGGACCAGCACCAGGCCCGGTCGTTCAGGTCGGCGAGGTCGCGGCCCGGGTGGAGTGGCAGGGGGCGGACCGACCAGCCGGGCAGATGGCCGGCCAGGTCTTCGGCGAGCGGCGAGGTGACGGGGTCTGCCGGTCGGTCCGGGAGGGCGTTGCCGTGTTCGTCGAAGTACACGCGCGCGAACCGTCCGGCCACCCCGGGGTCCGAGCCGGTCAGCTCGAAGAGGGCTTCGGTGCTCGCCCACCGGCCCTCGGGGGTGAAGGAGTTGATGCCGTAGACCAGTTCCCAGCGCGGGTGGGTGGTGGGGAGGTGGGCGCGCAGTTGCTCGAACGTCGCGAAGTCCGCGGGGGTCAGGTCGGCATGGTCGATGTGGGCGGTCGGGTCGTGGGGCACGGTGATCTCCGGATCAGGCGGCCTTCAGGGGCCGGTCGGCGTCGTGGGGTTCCCAGGTGGTGCGGTGGGTGCGTAGTCCGCGGAAGCAGGCGAAGGTGCCGGCCGAGACGAGGACTCCGGTCGCTGCTACCAACAGGCTCAGGTGGCTGGCGGGGCACAGGGCGACCAGGAGGCCGGCGAGCGGGAGCGGGGCGAGGACGAGCAGGACGGTGGTGGCGAGGGTGGCGCCGAAGGCTCTGGCGGGGATGAGGCGGGCGCGGGCGGTGCGCAGGACGACGGTCACCGTGCCCTCGCCGGCCATCAGCAGTCCGACGGCGGTGGCGTAGAGGGGGAGGTTGGGTGCCAGGGCGCTGGCAAGGGTGGCGGTGCACATGGCGGCGGTCGCGGTAACGCCGACGGTGAACAGGCCGAAGCGGTCGATGGCTCGGTAGGCGGCGGCGACGGCGGCCAGTGAGAGGGCGGCGGCGATGCTCCACACGGTGCCGACGGCGGCGGTGGAGTGGTGCAGGGCCCGGGTGACGGTGATGGGGGCGGAGACCTGGAGCAGGCCGCTGGCCAGATTGACGCAGGCCAGTGCTCCGACCAGCCAGGCCAGGGCGGGGGTTCGGCGCAGGGTGCCCAGGCCGGTGGCGAGGCTGGCCAGCGGGTGGCTGGCGACGGGGTCGGTGACGACGTGCAGGTGCGGGCGGTGGGTGCGCACGCTCGCGGCGACGGTGGCAGTGACAGCGGACAGGATCACGACGGTCACCAGCAGCAGGGCCGGTCCGGCGAGCAGGAGCAGGCCGCCGATCATCGGGCCGATCAGGAGGGCGGCCTGGTCGGTACCGGTGAAGACGGCTTGGACACGGTGGGCGCGCTCGCCCGCGCGGCGGCCGGCTTCGGCGGCCACGGCTTCGTTGGCGAGGTAGGCGGCTTCGGCAAGCATGCCGGTGAGCACTCCGAAGAGGAGGACCAGCCACGGCCCGGCGCCGACGGTCAGTCCGATCAGCGTGGCAAGGGCGCCGACGCCGCGCATCAGGCTCGTGGCCAGGACGGCGGTGCGGGGGCTGTAGCGGTCGATGATGGGAGCGGCGCCCGCGACGGCGACGAGGCGGGGAAACCACTCCAGCAAGAAGGCGGCCCCGGCCCATCCGGGCGAGTGGGTGAGGGTAAGGACGAGCAGCGGCACGGCGTACATCACCACGGCGGCGGCGAGCGAGTCGCTGGCGCGCAGGGTGTAGCAGCGCAGCAGCCAGTCTCGGTCGACCGCGCTGGCGGCTCGGTGGTGGCGTTGGCCGGCGGCGTTCGGGTGGGGCAAGGGCGGTCTCCTGCGAAGGGGTGGTGGCGTGGGGTTGGTTCGGCCGCCGAAGGCTGCCGGGTGGGGTCCGTGGGCGGGCGGGGGACCGGCGCTGCCGCGGGGGGGGCGCGGGGGTGGGGGGGGCGCTCGGGGCCGGGCCGGGCGGCGCCCGCCCACGCCCCCCGAGCGGGGCGGGCCGTGGGCGGCGGACGGTCGAGCTGTTCCGATCGTCGCCGCTGGACGGCCCGTGCGCTGGCGGCATTCGGACGCCGCACCGGAACGCCGCACCGGGCTGCGGGCGCGTCCGGGGCCGCGCGCTGACCCGGCGCCGCCGCCCGGTCAGGGCAGGATCGTGGGCAGGAGGCCCCCGTCGACGCCGAGCGCGCGGCCGGTGGTGGCCGAGGACTGCTCGGAGGCCACGTACGTGATCATGTTGGCGACCTCGTGGGGGCGGATCAGGCGGCGCAGCAGGGAGGCGGCGGCGCGGTTCTCGGCCAGGTAGCGCCGTTCCTGCTCGGCGGGGTCGAGGCCGGGGTAGAGCTCGTCGAACATGGCCAGCACGCCGTCGCTCATCGTGGGCCCGGGGAGCACGCAGTTCACCGTGACCCCGGTGCCGGCGACCTCCTGGGCCATTCCCCTGGACACGGCCAGCTGCGCGGTCTTGGTCACCCCGTACTGGACCATGTCGGGCGGCGTCTGGACACCGGCCTCGCTGCTGACGAAGATCACGCGGCCCCAGCCGCGCCCGACCATCCGCGGCGCGTAGTGGCGGGCCAGGCGCACCCCGGAGAGCACGTTGACCTGGTAGAAGCGCAGCCAGTCCTCGTCGCTGATCTCGAAGACGGGCTTGGTCTCGAAGATGCCGGTGTTGTTGACCAGGATGTCGACGTCGGGCAGTTGCCGGATCAGCTCGGCCGTCCCCTCCGCCGTGCCGACGTCGGCCGCGATGCCGCGCCCGCCGATCCGCTTCGCCGTCTCCGCGACGCGGTCGGGGTTGCGGCCGTTGACGACCACGTCGGCGCCGGCGGCGGCGAGGTTCCGGGCCGCCGCCGCGCCGATTCCCGCCGTCGATCCGGTGACCAGCGCGGTCCGTCCACTGAGATCGATCTGCATCGGAGGATCCCTCTCC
>NZ_JBHUAF010000524.1:0-4724 GCF_042789895.1 Kitasatospora sp. NPDC056783 | reverse complement strand
CCCCGGACCCGCTGATTAAGAGTCAGCTGCTCTAACCAACTGAGCTAGCGGCGCTTGCTGACGTGGAGAACATTACCTGGTCAGCGGCCGAAACTCACAATCGGCCCGGAGCGGGGTCCGGGCCGCTCACATGGTCAGCACCACCTTGCCCCGGACGTGCCCGTCGCCGACCAGCCGGTGGGCCTCGGCGACCCGTCCCATCGGGAACGAGTCCGCGATCTCCAGCCGCAGCCCGCCGGCCTCCCAGAGCTTCACCAGCTCGGCCAGCCGTTCGGCCGTCCGCTCGCCCCGGAGACCCCGGACGCCCAGCCGCTCGGCGCCCGGGTAGTCGACCACGGTGCCGATCCGGCTCCGGTCGGCGACCAGTTCGACGGAGGCCTCCAGGGCGCCCCGCCCGGCGGCGTCGAAGGCCGCCGTCACCCCCTGCGGTGCCGCCGCCCGGACCCGTTCGACCAGCCCCTCGCCGTACGTGACCGGGACCACGCCCAGCTCCCGCAGGTACCCGTGGTTGCGCTCGCTCGCGGTGCCGACCACCGTGGCGCCCCAGGCCCGGGCCAGCTGGACGGCGACCGTGCCGACCCCGCCCGCGGCGCCGTGCACCAGGACGGTGTCACCCGGGCCGACGCCGAGCGCGGTGAGCGCCAGGTGCGCGGTCTGGCCGGAGGCGGAGAGGGAGCCGGCCTGCTCCCACGGCATCCCGGCGGGCTTGGCCACCAGCCTGCCGGCGTCCACGGTGACCAGGTCGGCCTGGCAGCCCAGCACCCGGAAGCCCAGCACCTCGTCCCCGATCCGCCAGTCGCCGCTGTCCGGCCCGAGGGCGTCCACCACCCCGGCGAACTCGTTGCCGAGGACGAACGGCGGCTCGACGGCCAGGCCCGGCGGCCGGAACCCCTCGCGGATCGCGAGGTCCACCGGCTGGACCCCGGCCGTGTACACCCGCACCCGCACCTCGCCCGGTCCGGGCCGCGGGTCGGGCACCTCGACGACCCGCAGGACCTCGGGACCGCCGGACCCCGTCACGGTGACCGCCTTCATACCTGTTCCCACCCCTTCTCGATCGTTTCGCGTCCCCGATCCTGGGCCCTGGAGTGCGCTTGACGTCAAGGGGTCGTTCCGCGTGTCGAGACCGATGGGCGCATTGTCAGATTTATCCTGGACGGCGCTCAGCCGTCCGTCGTCGAGAGGAACCTCCCCGTGGGCCAGCTGCCCCTCTTCTTCCTGGTGCTGCTCGCCTCCGTGGTGACCATGCCACTCGGGCGGAAGACCGGAGTGCCACAACCGGTGCTGATGACCCTGCTCGGCATCGCCATGGCGCTGATCCCGCAGATCCCGGACGTCACCATCGAGCCCGAGCTGATCCTGCCGCTGGTCCTGCCACCGCTGATCTTCGCGGTGGCCCGGCGCTCCTCGGTGCGCTACTTCAAGGCCAACGCCCGCTCGATCCTGCTGCTGGCGATCGGCCTGGTGGTGGTCACCACGATCGCCGTGGCCGGCACCGTGCACTGGCTGCTGCCCGCCCTGCCGCTGGCCGCCGCCATCGCGGTCGGCGCCCTGGTCTCCCCGCCCGACCCCGTCGCCGCCGTCGCGGTGGCCGGCAGCATCGGCCTCCCGCGCCGCCTGGTGGCGATCCTGGAGAGCGAGGGGCTGTTCAACGACGTCACCGCGATCGTCATCTACTCGCTGTCCATCGAGGCCATGGTCAGCGGCGACTTCTCGGCCGGCGACGCGGTGCTGCGCTTCGTGCTGTCCGCCGTGCTGGCCGTGGTGGTCGGCGTCGCGCTCGGCTGGCTCAACACCAAACTCGCCGAGCGGCTGGACGACCCGACCCAGCAGGTCGCGCTCAACCTGCTGGTGCCCTTCGCCGCGTACGCCCTCGCCGAGGAGATCCACGGCTCCGGCGTGCTCGCCGTCGTGGTCTGCGCGCTCTACCTCGCCGAGCGGGCCTCCGACGCCGACGCCGTCTCCTACCGGCTGGTCGGCAACGCCTTCTGGGAGGTCGTCGAGATCCTGATCACCGGCGTCGCCTTCGGCCTGATCGGCCTGGAGCTGGCCACCGTGCTCAAGGAGGCCGGCAGTGGCTGGACCGGCTTCCTCGGCGACGCCGCCGTGGTCATCGCGGTGGTCGTCGTGGTCCGGCTGCTCTGGCTGCTGCCGGCCGGCTGGCTGTCGAAGAGGCTGCGCTCCGGCGACGAGGAGGACACGCCGTTCAGCTGGAAGGAGAGCGTGATCCTCTGGTGGTCCGGCATGCGCGGCGTGGCCACCGTCGCCCTGGCGCTCGCCATCCCGCTCACCCTGCACTCCGGCGAGGACTTCCCGGAGCGCGGCCGACTGGTCTTCATCGCCTTCAGCGTGGTGCTGTTCACCCTGCTGGTCCAGGGCCTCACGCTGCCCTGGCTGGCCAAGCGGCTGGAGCTGGACATCGACCAGGACAAGCACGAGCAGGCCGTGCGCCAGCTCTGGTGGCGGGCCGCCAAGGCCGGGCTCAGCCGGCTCGGCGAGCTGGAGGAGCAGGACCGGCTGCCCGCCGAGGTCGCCGACCGCCTGCGGGACCGTCAGCACGACCGGCTGGCCCGGCTCTGCCCGGAGAACTACGCCGAGGAGGAGGCCGCCGAGGCCAAGCTCCGGATGGCCCAGTGGCGGGCCGCCCGGGACGTCGAGCAGGAGATGATCGCCGCCTCCCGTCGCGAGATGCTCAACGCCCGCAGCGAACCCGGCGCCGACCCGGAGCTGGTCGACGAGGTGCTGCGCGGACTCGACCTGCGCTCCGAGCGGAAGTGACGGGGCGTCCGCTCCCTCCGGGTGCCCGGTCCGTTCCCGCCGGGCGCCCGGTCCGCACCCGTCGGGCCGGCTCCCGGACCCGGCGGGCGGACGGCCCGCACCCGTCGGGCGGAATGCGCGCGACCGGGTCCGGGGTTGCATAGGCTGAGCCCGGGCAGGCCGTCAACGGAGTCGGCGCACCACCAGTACCCGCACGACCTCGGCGAACCCTCACGCCTGGCCCTGCCGGTTTCTGCACCCAGATGAATCGAGGACCCACCGATGTCGGAGACCCGCGCCGACGCCCGCACCCCGCTGGACCGCACCCCCCAGTGGGCCGCCCTGGCCAAGCACCGGGCCGAACTGGGCGACACCCACCTGCGTGAGCTGTTCGCCGCCGACCCGGAGCGCGGCCGCCGCCTCACCCTCCAGGTCGGCGACCTGCACGTGGACTACGCCAAGCAGCTGGTCACCGACGAGACGCTGGAGCTGCTGCGCGAGCTGGCCGCCGCCACCGGCGTCGCCGAGCTGCGGGACGCGATGTTCCGCGGCGAGAAGATCAACGACACCGAGCACCGGGCGGTCCTGCACACCGCCCTGCGCGCCCCGCGAGGCGCCGTGATCGAGGTCGACGGCGAGAACGTGGTGCCCGCCGTGCACGCCGTCCTCGACAAGATGGCCGCCTTCGCCGACCGGGTCCGCGGCGGGGAGTGGAAGGGCCACACCGGCAAGCCGATCCGCACCGTCGTCAACATCGGCATCGGCGGCTCCGACCTCGGCCCGGCGATGGCCTACGAGGCGCTCCGCTCGTTCACCGAGCGCGACCTCGACGTCCGCTTCGTCTCCAACGTGGACGGCGCCGACCTCCACGAGGCGGTCCGCGACCTCGACCCGGCCGAGACGCTGTTCATCGTCGCCTCCAAGACCTTCACCACCATCGAGACCATCACCAACGCGGTCTCCGCCCGGGACTGGCTGCTCGGCGGCCTGGGCGCCGGCACCGAGGCGGTGGCCAAGCACTTCGTCGCGCTGTCCACCAACGCCCAGGGCGTGCACGACTTCGGCATCGACACCGCCAACATGTTCGAGTTCTGGGACTGGGTGGGCGGCCGCTACTCCTACGACTCGGCGATCGGCCTCTCGCTGATGATCGCCATCGGCCCGGACGCCTTCCGCGAGATGCTGGACGGCTTCCACCTGGTCGACGAGCACTTCCGTACGGCCCCGCCGGAGCGGAACGTCCCGCTGCTGCTCGGCCTGCTCGGCGTCTGGTACGGCGCGTTCTTCGACGCCCAGGCGCACGCGGTGCTGCCCTATTCGCACTACCTGTCCAAGTTCACCGCCTACCTCCAGCAGCTGGACATGGAGTCCAACGGCAAGTCGGTGACCCGCGACGGCACCCCGGTGGACTGGCAGACCGGCCCGGTGGTCTGGGGCACCCCCGGCACCAACGGCCAGCACGCCTACTACCAGCTGCTGCACCAGGGCACCAAGGTGATCCCGGCCGACTTCATCGGCTTCGCCGAGCCGGTCGCCGACCTGCTCCCCGGCCTGGTCGCCCAGCACGACCTGCTGCTGGCCAACTTCTTCGCCCAGACCCAGGCGCTGGCCTTCGGCAAGACCCCGGAGGAGGTCGCGGCCGAGGGCGTGCCCGCCGAGCTCGTCCCGCACAAGACCTTCAAGGGCAACCACCCCACCACCACCATCCTGGCCGGCGCGCTGACCCCCTCGGTGCTCGGCCAGCTGGTCGCGCTCTACGAGCACAAGGTGTTCGTCCAGGGGGCGGTCTGGAACATCGACTCCTTCGACCAGTGGGGCGTCGAGCTGGGCAAGGTGCTCGCCAAGCGGATCGAGCCGGTGCTGCTCACCGGCGAGGGCACCGAGCGGCTGGACAGCTCCACCGCCGAGCTGGTCGCCCGCTACCGCGCGCTGCGCGGCCGCTGAGCCCGGACCGGGCCGCCCGCCCC
>NZ_JBHUAF010000523.1:0-4735 GCF_042789895.1 Kitasatospora sp. NPDC056783 | reverse complement strand
AGCAGGGTGGTCGCCACCACCTGCGCGCGCACCACCCGGCGCACCTGACGGGGCGTCGCGGCGACCGTGCGCAGCAGCGCCAGGTCGCGGTGCTGCGGACGCAGGGTGAAGCCGAGCGCGTTGACCACGACGAACAGCGCTACCAGGACGGCGATCTCGCCGAACGCCCCGGCGATCGGCAGCAGGCCCGGCCCGGTCACCGCCGTCCGCGCCACCGCCGCCGGCGCCGTGACCTGCGCTGCGACCAGTGACCCGAACAGCGTCACGGCCGCCACGGCCAGGAACAGCGCCGTCCCCAGCCCGGCGAAGGAGGCCGGACGGCGGCGGATCTGTCCCACCGAGAGAGTCGGCACGGGACCTTTCATCACGCTCACCCGCCCAACCGGCTCAGCCGCTCGCCGACCTGCGCGGCCGTCGGGGCGGTCAGCTCGTCCACCAGCAGGCCGTCCGCCAGCAGCAGCACCCGGTCCGCGTACCCGGCGGCGACCGGGTCGTGGGTGACCATCACGCAGGTCTGCCCGTCGGCGTCGACGCCCCCGCGCAGCAGGCCGAGGATCTCCTGTCCGGTGGCCCGGTCCAGCGCGCCGGTCGGTTCGTCGGCGAACAGCACCTCCGGCCGGGAGACCAGCGCACGGGCTATCGCCACCCGCTGCTGCTGACCGCCTGACAGCTGAGCGGGCCGGTGCCGCTCCCGCCCGCCCAGCCCGACCCGGGCCAGCGCCTCCCGCACCCCGGCCCGCTCCGGTGGCCGCCCGGCCAGCCGCCCGGGCAGCTCGACGTTCTGCGCGACCGTCATCGCGGGCATCAGGTTGAAGGCCTGGAACACGAACCCCACCCGGGTGCGGCGCAGCTCCGCCAGCCGCCGCTCGGGCAGCCCGGACACCTCGGTGTCGCCCCACCGCACGGTGCCCCTGGTCGGACGGTCCATCCCGGCCAGGCAGTGCAGCAGGGTGGTCTTGCCGGAGCCTGAGGGCCCCATCACGGCCGTGAACGTCCCCGGGGCGAAGCCCACCGAGACCCCGCGCAGCGCCCGTACGGCCGCCGCGCCCCGCCCGTACTCCCGGTGCAGCCCGGTCGCGCTCAGGGCCGCACCCGTCACCCCGTCGTGCGCCGCCGTGGCGGCGGCTGTCGTCATCCCGTTCATGCCCTCCATCGTGGGCGTCCGGGGCCGGGAGATCGATTGTGCTGGCACCCGAATCCGGGGTTCGGAAAACCGAACCCCGCAGGTGGTGCTACGTCCCCTCGGGCCGGTTGCGGAACCGCCAGTCCCACACCGCCCGCGCCCGGTGGTCGTGTTCGTCCTCCGGTCCGCCCGGTGGCCCGAGCAGTGCCAGTGCCAGTGCCGTGCGCGGGTCGTCCCGCGCGGCGAGGCCGTGGGCGGCCTCCAGCCGCACCGGCCGGTCGTCGACGCCGAGCAGGGCCGCCGGAGCGCCGGCGACCTCGGGCGTCCGGTCCGCGCCGTGGGCGAGGGCGCAGGCCGCGGCCGCCTGGACCTCCGCCGACGCGTCCCGGGCCAGGGCGAGCAGCGCGGCCCCGGTCCCCGGGGCGCGCCGACCGTCGCCGAGCGACCTGGCGACGGCGGACCGGACCGAGGCGTCCCGGTCCCGCGCCGGCCGGAGCACGCAGTCGTGACCGGCCTCGGTCAGCGGGGTACCGAGGCGGTTCGGCACCGCGCGGCGCACCCTCGGGTCCGGGTGATCGGCGTGGCGCAGCCCGATCGCCTCCTCCTCGGGGTGTTCGCGGCCGCCCAGCGCTTCGAGGACCACGGCGAGCGCCTCGCCGTCGGGCAGCGGACGGTCGGGGTCTGCGCCCTGCCGCACCAGGAGCCCGGCGACCTCGTGGTCGAAGCCGGCCACCGCCGTCCACAGCAGGGGCAGCCCGCCCGTGTCGACGGCGCTCGGGTCCGCGCCCGCGCCGAGCGCCGCACCCACCGCGGCGGCGTCCCGTGCCCGTACCGCCGCGACCAGCCGCCCGTCCGCCTTCGTCCGCGCTCTATCCCTCTGCACACAGCGGCACCCCAGCCTCTCCGCCGCCGGGAGCACCCGCGCCCCTTCCACCCCGCCTGCCCGTCCGCCCGCCCGACGCGGAATCATGGTCCGGTGACCATCGACCTGCTGCCCGGCCACGGCGTCCGGCTGCCCGCCCCGCTGCCCGAGCTGCGCTTCGGCCTCACCGAGGCGGAGGTGCGCGGGCTGCTGGCCCCGCACGGCGAGTCGCTGCCCGACGGGGTGCGGAGCACCTTCGTCTGCGGTTGCTCCTGGGCGCTGTCCTTCCTCCTGCCCGGGCTGAACGTCACCCTCTGCGCGGACGAGCGCGGCCGTCTCCAGGCGGTGACGGTCGGCCGGAATCCGGGCGACGGCCGGCCCGCCTGCCCGGTCGGCTACCACGGGATCGACGTGCTGGGCTGGTCCGCGCAGGAGTTGGTCGAGGCGCTGCGCGCCGAGGGCCTGGCGGTGCCCGACCCGGTCCGCGGCAGTCTCCGCCACGACACGCTCCACCTCCGTCGCGAGTCCGGTGCCCCGGCCCGTCCGCCGGCCCCCGGGCGCGAGCCGCGCCACGAGGAGCCCTTCGCCTTCGACTCCGCGTCCCTCTCCGCACTCACCGCGCGCACCGAGGCCGCCGGATGATCGCGCTCCCGTCCCTCCCGCACGGCCGGGGCCGGGGCCGGGGCCCCGGCGGCACCTCGTCTCCCTCGCGGACTCCCCCGACCAGCGCGGCCGGCGCCTCCTCGACTCCGGTGACGGCGGCGGATTCCTCGGCCCGGACGGTCCGGCGGACCGTTCCTCCCGGCAGGCCCCGCAGCCGTCCCTCCACTTCCACCCTCACTCACCCCCGGGAGTCACCATGACCACCACCCCCTTGACCATCGCCGTCCTCGGCCCGGGCGGCGTCGGCGGACTGATCGGCGGGCTCCTCGCCCGCGACGGCCACCGGGTCGTCTGCCTGGCCGGCGAGGAGACCGCGGCCGCCATCGCGCGGGACGGACTGCACGTCCGCAGCGCCCGGTTCGGCGACTTCACCGCTCGGGTGGAGGCCGCCACCGAGCTGCGCGGACCCGTCGACGCGGCCTTCGTGACGGTCAAGGCGACGACGCTGACCACCGCGCTCGACCGGATGCCCGCGGCAGCGCTCGGCACCGGGATCGTGGTGCCGCTGCTCAACGGCGTGGACCACGTGGCGGTGTTGCGCGAGCACTATCCGGCCGGACTGGTGGTGGCCGGCACGATCCGGGTCGAGGCCACCCGGACGGCACCCGGACGCATCGAGCACACCAGCCCGTTCGCCGCCGTCGAACTCGGTGCGGACGCCCAACATGCCACTGCCGTCGGCCGGTTCGCCGATCGGCTGCGGCACGCCGGCCCGGACGTCACACTGCGCGAGGACGAGACGGCCATGCTGTGGAGCAAGCTCTCCTTCCTCGCCCCGTTCGCCCTGCTCACCACCCGGCACGCGAGCGAGATCGGCACCGTGCGCACCGAGCACCGGGCCGAACTCCTCGCCGTCCTGGACGAGATCGGCGCCGTCACCCGGGCCCTCGGCACGCCGACGGACGCACAGACCCTGCTGGAGTCGTTCGACCGCGTCCCCGGCACGATGAAGTCCTCGATGCAGCGCGACGTGGAGGCGGGCCGGCCGGCCGAGCTGGACGCCATCGGCGGCGCGGTGCTGCGGGCGGCCGACGCGCACGGGGTGGCCGCCCCGACCATCGCCCGCCTGGTGCGCGACCTGTCCGAATTCGCCAACCGGTAGAACCAGACCGGGAGTTCACCCTGCGGAAGGCACGACCGCGGGGTGAACACCCGCCCGGACAAGCGCCCTCGACCACCGAACGCAAGCCGACGGGGGCGGACGAGGGCCGACAAGCACCCCATCGAGCGCACCGGCTCCACCCGCCCCGGCCTGTCGCCGCCACACCGGCACCGCCAGACGGTAGGAATGGGCACCGGACCGATCCGCACCCCGGAGGCACCGGTGAACCACCCGATCCTCGACCAGATCCAGGACCTGCGCGCCGAACTGGCCCCCGGCGACACCGCCCCCGCCCTGGTCACCGCGCTCGCCGACGGCACCGCGCCACGCTCGGCGCTGGCCGAACTCGCCGCCCAGCAACACCGGATCATCCGCTCCGACCGCCGCAGCCTGCTCCTGCTCGCCGGCCGCCGCGCGGACCGCCCGGTCGGCTCCTGGTTCGCCACCCTGGCCGAGGGCGAGAGCGCCGCGCTGCGCACCCTGCCCGCGCTCGGCACCGCCGTCGGCCTCGACCGGGGCGCACTGGAGGCCCGTCCGCCGCTGCCCGGCTGCCAGGCCTACCCCCACTGTCTCGCCTGGTTCGCCCTGAACGGCGAGCCCGAGGCCGTGGCCGCCGCCCTCGTCGCGAACTTCGCCGCCTGGGGCGGTTACTGTTCCACGATCGCGCAGGCCCTGCGCCACCACTACGGCCTCTCCGACGAAGCCTGCGCGTTCTTCGACTTCTTCGCCCAGCCGGCGCCCGAGCTGGAGCAGCAGGCCGCCGACGCGCTGGGACCGGACCGGCTGGACGCGCCGACGCTGGCCACCGCACGCGAGTACGGGCTGCTGCTCCAGGCCTACGAGCACCTGTTCTGGGACACCCTGGGCGTCATCGACGCGTGTGGCCGGGGGGGGTGCCCCGCCGCACCCCCCCCCCACCGCCCGAAACCCCTTGCGCAAGCAGCCCCGGCCACAGGGGGATTTGCCCCCCCCGGACCAACAGGCG
>NZ_JBHUAF010000522.1:0-4752 GCF_042789895.1 Kitasatospora sp. NPDC056783 | reverse complement strand
GCCTCCCTGGAGAAGGGGGCCGCGAGGCCGTCCGCCCGACCCGACCCGGCCCGCCTCAGCCCGCCGGGTTCGCGCGCCGGGCCTCCACCAGGCCCGACTCGTAGGCCGCGATCACCGCCTGGGCGCGGTCGCGGACACTCAGCTTGGCGAAGACGCTGGTGATGTGGTTCTTGACCGTGGAGACGCTGATGCCCATCGCCGACGCGATCTCGGCGTTGTCGAGGCCGGTGGCCAGCAGGTGCCACACCTCGATCTCACGGGGCGTCAGTTCCCCCAGGTCGGACACCGGCACCGGCACCGACGACGGCGACCTCGGCAGGCGGGGCGAGGTGACGTAGGTGGAGATCAACCGGGTGAGCAGGCGCGGCGCCACCGCCGCCTCCCCGGTGTGCACGGTGCGCACGGCCGCCGAGAGCTCCTCCGGGGAGACGTCCTTGGGCAGGAACCCGGAGGCGCCGGCGCGCAGGGCGGCCACCACGTACTCGTCCATGTCGAAGGTGCTCAACGCCAGGACCCGGCACTCCGGCAGTTCCCGCGCGATCCGCTCGGTCGCCTGGACCCCGTCGAGGACCGGCATCCGGATGTCCATCACCACGACGTGCGGCCGGTGCCGGTGCGCGAGGTCGACCGCCCGCTGCCCGTCGTCCGCCTCGGCCACCACCTCGAACGCCGGGTCCGGTGCCAGGATCAGGGCCAGGCCCCGCCGCACCAGCGGCTGGTCGTCCGCGATCAGCACCCTGATCCGCTCCGGGGTTCCCGTCATCCGAGCCGTTCCTCTCCGTCGGCCGGCACCGCCGGCAGGTCGGCCACCACCCGGAAGCCACCACCGTCGACGCCGCCGGCCACCATGCTGCCGCCCTGCAGCGCGACGCGTTCGCGCATGCCGATCAGACCGTACCCGGCCCTGCCCGCCCTCGGTCCGGCCGGGGAACCCGCCCCCGTCAGGGCTCCCACCAGGGTGTCGGCCGGCGCGGCGGTGCCGTCGTCGGACACCTCGACGGTGACCCGGTCCGGGTGGTACGTCAGCCGGACCCGCGCCCGGGCCCGGCCGGCGTGCTTGCGGGTGTTGGTGAGGGACTCCTGGACGATCCGGAACACCGCCAGGCCGGTGCTCGGCGGCAGCGGACGCTCCTGCCCCAGGACGGCGAACTCCGTGGGCAGACCGGCCCTGCGGGACTCCTCGACGAGCCCTCCGAGGTCCCCGACACCGGGCTGCGGCGCGGCCGGCGCCCCGTCCGTCTCCTCCGGCGCGTCGCCGGCCCGGAGCACGTCGAGCAGTTGGCGCATCTCGCGCAGCGCCATCCGCCCGGAGCCCTCCAGCGTGACCAGCGCGTCGCGCACCACCTCGGTGTCACCCCCGAGGTTCGCTCGGGCACCGCCGGCCATCAGCTGCATGGTGGTGATGTGGTGGGCCACGATGTCGTGCAACTCCCGTGCGATGCGGCGCCGTTCCTGCGCCACCGCGCGGTCGGCCAGCAGCCTGCGCCGGACCTCCACCTCGTGCTGCCAACGCTTCAGCACCTCGGCCGCGACGAGGACCAGCGCCGCGGCGAGTACGTTGACCGCCGCTGCCCCCACCGGAGGGGGCAGCGGATGCCCCTGGCCCAGCAGTGGCACGGCGGCCGCCACCAGGGCGGCCGGCGCCGCCACCGCGATGCCGCGGGAGCGCGCCACGGCGAACAGCGCGACGCACAGCGTGCAGTTGAAGTGCTGCGGCACCGGCCCGCTCAGGTTCAGTGCCAGGCCGAGGGCCAGCACACCCGCCAGTGACGCCAGCGGGTAGCGGCGCCTGGTGAGCAGCGGCAGGGCCGCCAGGACGAGCAGGACCAGCGCGGTCAGGGAGATCGGCCGGCTTCCGTCCAGACCGCCGACCGAGTAGCCGAGGAGGTCCAGGGCGGCCGCCCCGGCGGCCAGCAGCCCGTCACTGCTCGTCCAGGGCAGGCCGTCGGCGCTCGGCGACGGCGGCGGGGGCCGGTGGTGCGTCGACATGCTGGTGCTGGTCCTCTCCGTGGCCGGTCGGCACCGGCGTCCGCCGGTTCACCGCGACCGTCATCCGTGCGCCGTGAGCTGTCATCCGTCGTCCGTGAGCCGTGCGCCCTGCGCTGCTCCCGCGACGGCCCGCAGTCCCCGGAGGGGAAAGCGTCCGCGGCCCATTCTCGCAGCGGCCCCCGGCCCCGGAGCGGCACCCGGGACCGATCCCCGACCAGGACCCTGGTCCTGGTCGGGGCCGGGTACCGGGCCCAGGTCCCGACCGCGTTCTCCTCCCCCGCTCGGACGAGAACGCCCGGTACGCCGTGATGCTCTGGAGAGGTGCCGGAACCCCGGCGACAGCACCACAGCCGGAGGACATCGTGATCCGCGCCCTGACCGGATTCTCCACCAGGAATCCGTGGAAGGTCATCGCCGCCTGGTCGGTCCTGGGAATACTCCTGACCGTCCTGAGCCAGACTCTGATCTACCGGGTGACCCAGACGCAGACGGCCGACTTCCTGCCGAAGAGCTACGACTCGGCCGCCGCCCTGCAGATCGCCCACGACCGCTTCGGGACGAAGCCCGACGCCAACCCGGTGACCATCCTGGTCGCGCGGGCCGACGGCCGGGCGCTGACCCCCACGGACCGGGAGCGGATCGACGCCGGGACGAAGCGGCTGAGCCACCTCAGGGTCACCATGCCCAAGCCCGAGGACGCGGCGCCCTTCCAGCGGGACTACTCGCAGGTCCCCCAGGTCGGCCTGGCCATGACGGCACCCGACGGAACCTTCGAGCTGCTCTCCGCCAACCTCACCGGAAACCCCGCCGACCCGGGCCTGGAGAACACCTTCCGGGCGTTCCGGGACAACGCCCGGGCGGAGTTCGCCGCCCAGGGCCTGCGCACCGGCTTCACCGGCGCACTCGCCGACCAGGTCGACTCCGCCGACGACGGGAAGACCCTCGCGACCGTCGCCTCCGTCTGCTCCGTCGCCCTGATCGTGCTGCTCCACGTCCTCGTGTTCCGCAGCGTCCTGGCCGCCCTGCTGCCGCTGGTCGCGGTGGCCCTCGTCAGCGGCGTGGCCGCCGGCGCGGTCGTGGGCACCGCGCTGCTCACCGGCATCAAGCTCGACCCCTCCGTGCCGAGCCTCATCGGCGTGGTGCTCCTGGGCATCGGCATCGACTACTTCCTGTTCCTGATGTTCCGCTTCCGCGAGCAGCTGCGGGCCCGGCCTGATCGCCACCACCGCGCCGTCGCCGCCGAGGTCGGTCAGAAGGTCGGCACCGCGGTCACCTCGGCCGCGCTGACCATCGTCGCCGCCTTCGCCACCCTCGGGGTCGCCAGCTTCGGCCAGTTCCGGGTGCTCGGCCCGGCCGTCGCGGTCTCGGTCCTGGTCATGCTGCTGGCCAGCCTCACCCTGATGCCCGCCGTGCTCGCGGCCTGCGGACGCGCACTCTTCTGGCCCTCACGCGCCCTCAGGACCGAACCCCGCGACGGCACCACGACCCGGTTCGCCGACCTGGTGGCCCGCAGGCCGCTGACCATGGTCCTCGCCTCGCTCGCCCTCCTGGGCGCCCTGGCCGGCGGGCTGGCCGGGATCAGGATGGACTACGGCCTGGGCGGCGGCCCCCGTACCGCGTCCCAGAGCACCGCCCTGGAGATCTCCCGCGCCCTGCCCGCCGGCGCGGCGGACCCGACCAGCGTCTACGTCGAGACCAAGAACGCCGGCCCCCTCTCCCCCGGCGCACTGGACGGCCTGGCCCAGCACCTCACCAAGGTCGCCGGCGTCGGGCAGGTGACCGAGCCGGTCCTGAGCGAGAGCCGGCAGGCCGCACGGATCGACCTGATCCTCACCGAGGACCCGCAGTCCCAGCGGGCCCGCGACCTGGTCTCCGGCCCGATCCGCGCAGCCGTCGCCCAAAACACGCCCGCCGGCCTGACCGCGCACGTCGGCGGCACCCCGGCCGTCTTCGCCGACGTCTCCACCGCCGTCAGCCGCGACCTCCGGCTGGTCTTCCCCGTCGCGGCGGTACTGATCGGGGTGATCCTTCTCCTGCTGCTGCGCAGCCTGCTCGCGCCGGTGGTGCTGATGCTCTCCGTCGGCCTCGGTTTCGCGGCCACCCTCGGCGCGGCCGCCCTGGTGTTCCAGCACGCGATGGACAAGCCGGGCGTCAACTTCACGCTGCCCCTGGTCCTGTTCCTGTTCGTGGTCGCGCTCGGCACCGACTACAACATCCTGATCAGCGACCGGATCCGGGAGGAGATGGAACACCCCGGGCCGCCCCGGGCCGCCGTCGCGCGCGCCCTGCGGCACACCGCCCCGGCCATCGCGACGGCGGGCCTCGTCCTGGCCGGCTCCTTCGCGAGCCTCGCGGTGACCCCGCAACCCTCCACCCAGCAAATCGGCTTCGCCACCGCGCTCGGCATCCTGCTCTCCGCGTTCCTGCTGTCCATCGTGCTGGTGCCCGCCCTGGCCGCGATCCTCGGCCGCGGCCTGTGGTGGCCCCTGCGCCCCGGACGCGCGACCACCCGGCCCACCCCCCGGCACCGCACGGACACACCGCACCCGCCGCAGTCTCCGCAGTCCCCGCAGTCCCCGTCATGGTCCGAGTGGCCCGCGCCGTCGCACCAGGACGCCTACCCCCACCCCCAGCCGTACGCGCCCCGGGAGGAACAGGGCACGGACTCCTCCGGGGCCCGATGGAGCAATCACTCCTAGGCCGGATCCGGGTGGCACGCATACGAAAAGTGCCTTCCGGCCGGGACGACGGGGACCTTGGAGA
>NZ_JBHUAF010000521.1:0-4752 GCF_042789895.1 Kitasatospora sp. NPDC056783 | reverse complement strand
CCCGGCTCCCGGCTCCCGGCTCCCGGCTCCCGGCTCCCGGCTCCCGGCTCCCGGCGAAGGCCAACTACCGCCGCATCGGCCGGGGTTCGCCGTAGCGCTCCTCGAACTCCTCGTCACTGAGCGCCCCGAGCTGCTCGGCGGTGACCTGCCCCGTCATCAGGTCGGCGAAGAAGGGCGGCAGAGCGGCGGTGCGCAGGGCGTCGGTCATCGGGCCGGGCACGATGTGGACCTCGGTCTCGACCCGGCCGTCGGGGTGCAGCGTGTAGGTGCGGTAGCCGGGGCCCTCGAAGGCTCGGTTGGGCGGGTCGATGCTCATGAACGTGGACGGGCAGACGTGGACCGGGCGCCCCTCGAACTCGCCTCCGAGGTCGCCGTGCAGGTGACCCGCCCCGATCGCCCGGATCTTGGGGAAGTCCCTTATCAGACGGGCGAGTTCGCCGTCGACCTGGCCGGCCGGGGCGATCTCGGGCAACGGCGGCTGGTGGAGCCAGAGGAAGACGTGATCGGCGCGGGTGGCCGTCAGGATCGCGCGGGCGCGCTCCTCCTCGACCGGGGTGAGGCCCGGGTGCGAGGCCCGGTGCACCCGGTCGTCCCGGTCGCGGTAGGTGCCGTCGGCCGAGGCCTCGCGCCCGTGGGCGTTGCTGTCGAGGAGCAGCATCAGCCAGTTCCCGATCTGGACGGCGGGCTCCAGGTGCACGTTGGGGCGGGGCAGGACGGCCTGGAGCGGCTCCTGGCTGTCGTGGTTGCCCGCGAGGCAGTAGACCGGGGTGGGCAGCGCGCCGAGCGCCTCGCCGAGCCGCTCGTACGAGGCGGGTTCGCCGAGGTCCGCCAGGTCCCCGGTGGCGACCACCACCGCGGACTCCTCGATCGCCCGCGCCGCGTGGGCGATCACCGCCGCGAGGCCGTCCTGGGGCTCGTGGGCGACGAACGACCGGGCGCCGGGGGCGTCACGGAAGTGCAGGTCGGAGATCTGGACGATGCCGATGGCGTCCGGGGCGGCGGCGTCCACCTGGTGATTCATGCGGCCCTCACGGTGCGGTTTCTGACCACGGGGGGCGTGGTCGGGTGCCGCCGACCCTAGGAAAGTGGCACAACTGCCACATGGCAGTTGTGTGAATTCCGATCGAGCACTCGCCGACGGAACCCCCCGCACACAGCAGTTCACAGCAGCTCACAGCAGCTCACAGCGACCCGTAGCGCGCGACGAGCGCGGCGCGGTCCTCCACCCCCAGCCCCACCCCGAACTCCTCCTCCAGCAGCCGGGGCAGCTCCTCCGCCGCCACCTGGCGCTTCTCCTCCGTGAAGTCCGGCAGGCACCTGCGCAGTTCCGTGTCGCGCAGGGCCAGCCGCTGATCGGCCGCCGGCTTCTGCACCAGCAGCCTGCGGTAGAACGGCGAGAGGGCGTGGGTCGAGGTGAAGTGGCTGGTCACGGTGAAGTCGATCGGGAAACGCGGCTCGACCCCGATCGCGTAGAGGTCGGACCAGCCGTCGCCGCCCAGGCGCCGCAGCACCAGCGGTCCGGCCGCACCCGGGGTCGGGCCCTCCTCCCGGACCAGCCCGTACGTCCAGCCGGACTGCCGTACGACCTCGCCCTCGCGCAGCCGCAGCGGTTCCAGGAGGCATTCGGCGCCGAAGCCGACGTCGCTGAACCACTCCTCGCCGCCGACCTCCACCCGCAGCGAGTAGTGCGTCGCCGGACGGAGCCGGTCCTCGCCCACCCGGACGCGGGACGCCGTCGCGGTGAAGGTGAAACCGATCGCGTCCAGGGCGGCCGCGTAGAGCAGGGTCTGCTCGCAGCAGGTGCCCCCGCGACGCCCCCGGACCATCTTGGCCTGCAAGGACTCCAGGTCGAGCCGCACCGGCCGGCCCAGGACGACCTCCAGGTTCTCGAAGGTGAGCGCGGTGACGTGGGCGGCGTGCAGCGCCCGCAGCACCTTCGGTGTCGGCTCCCGTTCGCCCTGGTACCCGGTTCGTGCCAGGTAGGCGTCGAGGTCCAACCGGTCCCCGCCCCACACGGAACCGACCGGTCTGTCCATGTGATCCTCCTCGGACGAACCACGCCCCAGCGGCCCCGCGCCTACCCACCCGGCGGGGCCCGACACCTCGGCGGCGGTCCGAGGAGACCTCGCGGTCCGGCTGTGCCACAGTGCTCGCAACGGTCCTCGTCTCACCGAGGGAGCAGGAACCCATGCCGGAGCTGTTCGACGCCTTGCGGCCGCTGCCCGCGACCGCCGTCCACTACCGCCAGCGGGGCTGGTGGCGCGACGGGACCTTCCTGGACGATCTGCGCGACGCCGTCGAGCAGGTGCCCGACCAGCGCGCGTTCATCAGCCACCGGGCGGACGACGACCGGACGACCGTCCTGACCTTCACCGCGTTGGCCGACCGGGTGGAACGGTTCGCCGCCGGACTGTACGGGCTGGGCGTACGGCCCGGCGAGGTGGTGGCCTTCCAGCTGCCCGACCGCTGGGAGCTGGCCGTGCTCACGCTCGCCTGCTGGCGGGTCGGCGCGGTGACCATGCCGGTCTCGCTGCGGTTCGGCCGACGCGAGGTGGGCCGGATGCTCGCCTCGACCGGAGCCGTCCTGCTGGTCACCACTGACCGCGGCCCCGGCCCGGAGCACGTCGAGGCCCTCGCCCGGCTCGCCGACGAGCTTCCCTCCGTACGCCACCACGCGGTTCTCGGCGACCCCTCCGCCACCGGCGCCCTCGACTTCGACGCCTTCCTGCGCACCATCGCCCCGACCGCGCCACAGGGCACCGCCCTCGGACCGGACGAGGCCGCGACGGTGCTGTTCACCTCCGGCACCACCGGCGGCGCCACCGCCGCCGTCCACAGCCTGAACACCCTCTACGCGGGGGTCCGCCGGCCGCTGCCGTTCCCGCCCCCGCTGCCCGGACAGCCCTTCCCGGTGCTCACCCCGCTCAGCCACGGCGTCGGCCTGCGCAACGGCATCCTGCGACCGCTCGTCCAGCGCACCGGCGCCCTGTACCGCGACGAGTGGGACGCCGGCCGCTGGCTCGACCTGATCACCGCCCACCTCGCCAGTGCCCCGTTCGCCCCGCCGGCCGTGCTGGCCTCCCTCGCCGAGGAGCAGAGCCGCCGACCACGGCCCCTGCCCGCCTGGGAGGCGGTGGCCGTGATGGCCGCGAGCCCCTCGCCCGAACTGGTCGGCCTCGTGTGCCGGACCCTGAGCGGGCACGTCGTCAACACCCTGGGCTCGACGGAGACCGCCGGAATCACCGCCACCCGCCCCACCGACCCGCCCGAACGGGCCGCCCGCAGCATCGGCGGCCCGATGCCCGGCGTCGAACTGCGGATGGAACCCCCCGCCGGACCGGACCAGGCCTCACCCCTCGAACTGCGCAGCCCCTCCACCTGCCTGGGCACCTTCGACCGTGACACCGGACGCCTCCGGTGGCGCGCCGCCGACACCGACGGCTGGTACGCCACCGGCGACCTGGTGCGCCCGGACGGCGAGGGCGGCCTGCGCTACGCGGGCCGGGCCTGCGACCGGATCTCGGGCACCACCCAGCTGATGATCCCCGTCCTGGACGTCGAGGCGGAGCTGCGCGAGCACCCGGCGATCGCCGACGCCGTCCTGGTCGGCTACCCCGCCGAGCACGGCGACCTGCCCTGCGCCGTCCTCGTCCCGGCCGGCGACCACGCCCCCGGCCTCGCCGAGCTGCGCACCTGGCTGGCCGAACGCGGCATGACCGACTGGTACTGGCCCACCCGCGTCGAGACCGTCCGCCGCCTCCCCCGCAACGAACTCGGCAAGGTCCGCAAGAACGTCCTCCGGGCCTGGCTGACCGGCGAACGGCCGCTGCCCCCCACCGACGGCTGACCGTCGCGGCGTCCCGAGTGGCGAACCGCCGCCCGCGAGGAGATGGTGACCGGCAGAGACCCCTCACCAGAAAGGGCGATCATGCCCGAAGTCACCTCCCCGTACGCGACCGGCACCCCGTGTTGGGTGGGCCTGATGGCCGGGGACCACCTGGCCGCGCTCGACTTCTACCGCGACCTGCTGGGCTGGCAGGGCCAACCCGGCCCCGCCGAGTTCGGCGGCTACGCCGTCTGCGAGCTCGACGGCAAGGCCGTGGCCGGCATCGGCCCGACCACGGACCCGGCGGAGCCGACCGTCTGGACCAACTACCTGGCCACCACCGACGCCCAGGCCACCCAGGACGCGATCGTCGGCGCCGGCGGCACCCTGATCGCGCCGGTCATGGATGTCGGCGACCTGGGCCGGATGCTGATCGCCGCCGACCCGCAGGGCGCGGTGTTCGGCGTCTGGCAGCCGGGCGGGTTCTTCGGCGCCAAGGTCGTCAACGAGCCCGGCGCGGTGATCTGGAACGAGTTGCACACCAGCGACGCCGAAGCCGCCACCGCCTTCTACGGCGAGGCGTTCGGCATCGAGTTCAGCCGGGTCGAGGGCGACGTCGAGTACTGGGAGCTGCGCGTCGGAGACCGTCCGGTGGGCGGCGCCACGCTGCTCGCCAACGACCCGCCCGGCACCCCGGCCCACTGGCTGAACTACTTCGCGGTCGACGACGTCGACTCCACCGTGGACGCCCTGATCAAGCGCAACGGCACCGTCCTCGTCCCGCCCTTCGACATGACGGAGGGCCGGATGACCGTCGTCACCGACCCGCAGGGCGCCCTGTTCGCCATGATCAAGCACGAGCCGAGGTAGCCCGGGCGCGTCACCCGGGCCGCCCGCCCGGCCCCCGCCCGGCCCCCGTCCGGGCG
>NZ_JBHUAF010000520.1:0-4752 GCF_042789895.1 Kitasatospora sp. NPDC056783 | reverse complement strand
GCCATAGACTCGATGTGCCATGAGTAGCCTCTTTGACGACCTTCCGCTCCCCGGTTTCGAGGCACCCGCCGCCGGGTCGAAGCAGCCCGCCGCGCCCGTCGACCCGATCGACGAGGAGCCCCCGCCGTACGAGGACGACGCCCCGTACGACGCGTACGAGGAGGCGATCCCGGACGGGCTGTTCCGGACCGACCACGCCGCCGAGACGGAGCGGGACGCCTGGTACCGCAACGGCGCCGCGCGCACCGTGGTGGACCCGGCGCAGCTGCTGGAGGGGATGAACGACCCGCAGCGCGAGGCGGTGCTGCACGCGGGCTCCCCGCTGCTGATCGTGGCCGGCGCCGGATCGGGCAAGACCCGGGTGCTGACCCACCGGATCGCCTACCTGCTGGGCGCCCGCGGGGTGCAGCCGGGGGAGATCCTGGCGATCACCTTCACCAACAAGGCCGCCGGCGAGATGCGCGAGCGCGTCGAGGCGCTGGTCGGCCCGCGCGCCCGGGCGATGTGGGTCTCCACCTTCCACAGCGCCTGCGTGCGCATCCTGCGCCGCGAGTCCAAGCAGCTGGGCTTCACCTCCAGCTTCTCGATCTACGACTCGGCCGACTCGCAGCGGCTGATGTCGCTGGTCTGCCGCGACCTCGACCTGGACCCGAAGCAGTTCCCGCCGAAGTCCTTCACGGCGAAGGTCAGCAACCTCAAGAACGAGCTGATCGACGAGGAGACCTTCGCCGACCGGGCCGCCAACCCGATGGAGAAGAAGCTCGCCGAGGCGTACGCGCTCTACCAGCGGCGGCTGCGCGAGGCCAACGCGCTGGACTTCGACGACATCATCATGACGACGGTGAACCTGCTCCAGGCCTTCCCCGACGTCGCCGAGCACTACCGGCGCCGGTTCCGGCACATCCTGGTCGACGAGTACCAGGACACCAACCACGCCCAGTACACCCTGGTGCGCGAGCTGACCGGCGGCTCGGCGGCCGACGCCCCCAAGCGCACCGTGGACGGCGACCCGGTGAACCCGGCGGCCGGCCGGCTCGCCGAGGTGCCGCCCGCCGAGCTGTGCGTGGTCGGTGACGCGGACCAGTCGATCTACGCCTTCCGCGGCGCGACGATCCGCAACATCCTCCAGTTCGAGGAGGACTACCCGAACGCGACCACGATCCTGCTGGAGCAGAACTACCGCTCCACCCAGACCATCCTGAGCGCCGCCAACGCCGTCATCGAGCGCAACGCCAACCGCCGCGCGAAGAAGCTCTGGACGGCCGGCGAGCACGGCGAGAAGGTGGTCGGCTACGTCGCGGACGACGAGCACGGCGAGGCCCAGTTCATCGCCGACGAGATCGACCGGCTCACCGACAAGGGCGAGGCCAGGCCCGGCGACGTCGCGATCTTCTACCGGACCAACGCCCAGTCCCGCGTCTTCGAGGAGGTGTTCATCCGGGTCGGCCTGCCGTACAAGGTGGTCGGCGGGGTGCGCTTCTACGAGCGCAAGGAGGTCCGGGACGTCCTGGCGTACCTGCGGGTGCTCTCCAACCCGGAGGACACCGTGCCGTTGCGCCGGATCCTCAACGTGCCCAAGCGCGGCATCGGCGAGCGCGCCGAGGCGATGATCGACGCGCTGGCCGCGCGGGAGCGGATCTCCTTCGCCCAGGCGCTGGTGCGGGTCGACGAGGCGTACGGGATGGCCGCGCGCTCGGCCAACGCCGTCAAGAAGTTCAACACCCTGCTGGCCGGGCTGCGGCAGGTCGTCGAGTCGGGCGCCGGCCCGGCGGCGGTCCTGGAGGCCGTCCTGGAGGAGACCGGCTACCTCGCCGAGCTCCAGGCCTCCACCGATCCGCAGGACGAGACCCGGGTCGAGAACCTCCAGGAGCTGGCCTCCGTCGCCCTGGAGTACGAGCAGGACCCGGGCGAGCGGCCGGACGCCGGGGAGGAGGGCGCGCCGCCGGTCGGCTCGCTGGCCGACTTCCTGGAGCGGGTCGCGCTGGTCGCCGACTCCGACCAGATCCCGGACGCCGACGAGGAGGACGGGCAGGGCGTCATGACGATGATGACCCTGCACACCGCCAAGGGCCTGGAGTTCCCGGTGGTCTTCCTGACCGGCATGGAGGACGGGATCTTCCCGCACATGCGGGCGCTCAACCAGGTCAAGGAGCTGGAGGAGGAGCGCCGGCTCGCGTACGTCGGGCTCACCCGGGCCCGCGAGCGGCTCTACCTGACCCGCTCGGTGCTGCGCAGCGCCTGGGGGCAGCCGGCCTACAACCCGGCCTCGCGGTTCCTGGAGGAGATCCCGGAGACGCTGGTGGAGTGGAAGCGCACCGGGGCGGCGCAGGCGCCGGTCCAGCGCGGCTACTCCTCGGGCTCGTCCTGGGGCAAGTCCTCGTCCGGGGGCGGGAGTTCGCGTTCCTCCTCGTCGACGGCGGCGTCGCCGAAGGCGGGCTGGGGCCAGTCGGCGCGGCGCGCCGGCAAGGTCGTGGAGCGCGAGGCCGTCTCGCTCGCGGTCGGCGACCGGGTCACCCACGACACCTTCGGGCTGGGCACGGTGGTGGGGGTCACGGGCTTCGGTGACCGGGCGCAGGCCACCGTCGACTTCGGCACGGAGGGGCGCAAGCAGCTGCTGCTGCGCTACGCCCCGGTGGAGAAGCTCTGACCGGCCGGGCGGCGCCCAGGCCCTAGCGCGGGTCCAGGCCGTTGGCGAGGAACCAGGGCAGCGGGTCGACCGGCCCGCTGCCCCCCGGCGGCCGGATCTCGAAGTGCAGGTGAGGGCCGGTGCTGTTGCCGCTGCTGCCGACGAAGGCGATCAGGTCGCCCTGCTTCACCGGGCCCTTGCGGACCTTGTACGCCCGCAGGTGGCAGTACCAGGCCTCGGTGCCGTCCGGCATCTTGATGATCGTCATGTAGCCGTAGAACGGGTTCCACTGGGTGCGGAGGGTGCCGTCGGTCACGGCGTAGACCTCGGAGCCGCCGTCCACCGGGAAGTCGATGCCGGTGTGCCGGTTGGCCCAGTGGGTGCCGGCCGCGCCGAACTGCTCGCCCAGGCCGTGCTGGGCGACCGGCATGACCACCTTGGGCTTGGCCGGCTCGGGCGTCGGCTCGGCGGTGGGCTGCGAGGTGGGCTGCGCGGCGGGGGCCTCGGTGGGCTGGGCGGCGGCCAGCGGCCGGCGGGCGTCGCCGCGCGAGGCCTGGGCCTGGCCGCCGGCCGCGACCGCCTGGGCCGCGGCCTGGGCGGCCACGCCGTCCGGGGCGTCGTCCGCCGCGGCCTGCGGCGGCACCGTCCGCCCGGCGGCCTGGGCGCGCTGCTGGTCGACGTCCCCCTGCACCGTGATCGCGGCCGCCGCGGCCACTCCGAGCGCGGCCATCGACGGCAGCGCGACCCGCAGCAGTGCCGTCCGGGTGGCCGCCTTGGCGGCGCCGCGGCGCTCGGCGCGGGACTGCTCGCGGGCGGCGAGGCGCAGCTCCGCGCGGGTCGGACGGGCGGCTGCTTCGGGAGCCATCGGGGGCTGCCTCCTCGGTGGGCCTCGGACGTCGTCGGGCGGGGGAAAACAGCCGTGACTGTAACTCCAAGGCCGACGCCCCGGAAAACCCTCCGGATGTCAAGGGGTCGGCCGGGCGGTCTGTGCGGAGGTTGCGGGCAGGAGGGGCGTACCCGCCGGCAGCAAGGGCCGGAGCTGTGACTTTGCCCTCCTCTTGGGAGGCGGCACGGTCAACCGCGCCCGGTGGCGCTAACCTCCCCTCAGGTTGGTTATTGACCGTTAACAGCGCCGGCGGCCCACCGGGTCCGGTCGGATGGTGGACGACGAGGTCCAGCAGGAGGCAGTGATGAGTGTGTCGGGGCCGATCCGTGTGGTGGTCGCCAAGCCGGGGCTCGACGGTCACGACCGTGGTGCCAAGGTCATCGCGCGCGCCCTGCGCGACGCCGGTATGGAGGTCATCTACACCGGACTGCACCAGACGCCCGAACAGGTCGTCGACACCGCGATCCAGGAGGACGCGGACGGCATCGGGCTGTCGATCCTCTCCGGTGCCCACATGACGCTGTGCGCCCGGGTGCTGGAACTGCTGAAGGAGCGCGACGCGGCGGACATCAAGGTCTTCTGCGGGGGGATCATCCCGGACGACGACATCACCGAGCTCAAGGCGATGGGCGTCGCGGACATCTTCACCCCGGGCACGCCCACCCGGGACGTGGTCGCCTGGGTCGAGTCGAACCTGCGGGCCGGCTGAGCCACGGTACAGGGCCGGGCCACGGTACAGAGCTGATCCACGGCGCGCCGAGCGGGCCGGTCCGGACGTCGGACCGGCCCGCTCCGCCGTGCTCGGCCCGCTCGGCCGTGTTCAGCCCGCCAGCTCCGCGAGCATCGCCGCCCGGAAGCGCAGGGTGCCGGCCAGCCGGGCGAAGGTCTCGGACCAGGCGGAGTCCGGGGCGGCCCCGGCCGCCAGCCCTTCCACCGCGTCCGCCGATTCCGGGGCGAGCGCGCGCTCCGTCATCCCGAGCACCCCGCTGTGGCTCCACGGGTACGCCCCGGAGCCGGCCGCCCGGGCCAGGGCGGTCACCACGGCGGTGGACAGCGGCGGCGTCCACGGGGTGGCGCAGGCGCCGAGCAGCTGGAAGGCCTCGCCCAGCCCGTGCACCTCGATGAACGCGGCCGTCCAGGCGGCCCGTTCCGCGGGCGGGAGGACGGCCAGCAGCTTGGCCGGAGCGCCGGTGGCGCGCGGCGTGCGCGCCCGCCCGCCGCGCGCCGGCGGGACCGGGGC
>NZ_JBHUAF010000519.1:0-4759 GCF_042789895.1 Kitasatospora sp. NPDC056783 | reverse complement strand
CCCCGGGGGCGGGCACGGGCTCCCCCGGTCTCCGGTCAGTGCCGGGCGCCCGGCGAGCGGAGGCCCTCCGCGCTCAGGTCGGTGAGCGCCTCGGTGAGCAGTTCGCGCGCCTCCTCGGCGCGGTCCTGCTCGATCAGCGCGGTGCCCAGTTCGGTCAGGGTCTTGGTCATGCTGTCCGGGCGGCCCACCGCCTCGAAGTGCGCCAGGGCCTGCCGGTAGGCCTTCTCGGCGGCCGGCCAGCGCTTCAACGCCGCCCGGTCCAGGCCGAGTTCGTGCGCGGTCATGGCCGCGAGCAGGTGGATCAGCGGCGAGGACCAGCGCTCCACCAGGTCCAGCGCACCGGCCAGGGCCCGGCGGCGCGACTCCACCGCCTCCTCCGCCCGGCCGGACTCCCGCAGGCAGTTGGCCGCGCCGCGCAGGGTGACCAGCCGGCCGATCATCGCCGAGCGGCCGGCGACCTCCGCGAAGGCGTCCGCCGCCCGGTGGAAGGCGTCGGTCGCCTCGCGGTGCCGCTGGAGGTAGCGCAGCCCCGACGCGAGGTAGGTGAGCGCCCAGCCCTGCTGCTCGCGGTCGCCCACCGCGACGGCCAGCTCCAGGGCCTCTGAGGCCAGTTCGACGCCGCGCTGATAGCGGTGCAGACAGGTGACGTACGTCCAGGCCAGGTAGTTGACGTGCACGGCTTCGAGTCTCCGGTCGCCGAGCGCGCGGGCGGCGTCCGCCGAGAGCTGGAACACCTCGGCCCAGATGCCCCAGCTCAGCAGCCGGTCGGAGAACCAGTGCATCGCCTCGGCGGTGTCCACCACCTCCCGGTACCTGCCCGCCCGCTGCGCCTGGTGGAGGGCGGCCAGCCACTCCGGGTGCTCGTACTCCAGCCAGGCGGCCGCCTCGGTGAGGTGCGCGGGCGCGGAGCCTCCGGTGCCGGCGCCCTCCCTGGCGTGGTCGGGGTCGAACCGCAGCCCGTACTCGGCGGCCCGGCCCAGGATCCAGCGGCCGGCCCGGGTACGGGCCTCCGCCAGCTCCTGGGCGGTCTCGTCCGCCGCCAGCCGCTCGCCCGCGTAGAGGCGCACCAGGTCGTGCAGGCGGTAGCGGTCCGGGGCGGCCGACTGCATCAGCCCGGCGTCCACGAGCTGCTCCAGCACCAGCTCGGTTCGGGCCGCCGGACGGCCCGCGTAGGCCGCGGCCAGCTCTGCGGTGAAGTCGGCTCCGGCGGTCAACGCGCAGCGGCGGAGCACGAGTCGGGAGTCGGCGGGCAACCGCCGGTAGGACAGTTCGAAGGCCGGGCGGACGGCCAGGTCCCCGGTCTCCAGCAGGTCCAACCGGCTCTCCTCGGCGGTGAGCTGGCGCACCAGGTGGGCGACCGACTGCTGAGGGCGGGCGACCAGCCGCTGCCCGGCGATCCGCAGCGCGAGCGGCAGGTACCCGCAGAGCCCGGCCAGTTCGGCGGTCGCGTCGGGCGCGGCCTCGACCCGCTCGCGGCCGGCGATCCGGGCGAGCAGGGCGGCCGCCTCGACCGGGGACAGCACGTCCAGGCCCAGCCGGTGCACCGACTCCAGACCGGGCAGCACGTTGCGGCTGGTCACGATGGTCACGGCCGGGCCGGAGCCGGGCAGCAGCGGGCGCACCTGGCTCTCGTCGGCGGCGTTGTCCAGCACCAGGACGAGCCGCCGCTCCCGCACCAGAGCCCGGTAGAGGCCGGCCCGCTCCTCCGTCCCGGCGGGCACCGCCGCGTCGTCGACACCCAGGGCGCGCAGCACCTGGCCGAGCGCGTCCCGGGCCGGCAGCGGCTGCGGGGACATGCCGCCGAGGTCCAGGGAGAGCTGACCGTCCGGGAAGCGCGGGGCCAGGGCGTGGGCGGCGTGCAGCGCGAAGGAGGTCTTGCCGAGGCCGGGCTGACCGCTGATCAGCACCACCCGGGGGTGTGCGGGGTGCTCGTCGTCGGCCAGGCCGGCGAGCAGCGCGAGGGCGTCCTCGCGGGCGGTGAAGTCGGCGATGTCACGGGGCAGCGCGAGGGCGCTCTGACCGGTCTCGGCGAAGGCCGCGGCCAGGTCCTCGACGCGGGGCGCGTCCCGGTCGGCGGCGGCCGTACGCGGAAGAACCGTACGCGGAAGGGCCGTGTCCGGGTCGGTCGCGCGCGGGACGGCGCGACGGGACCGGGCGGGGCTCGCGGCGGAGACCGGCCGCACCCCGCGCGGGCGCCCGGCCTGCGCGGCCCGGTCCAGCTCCTCCGCCCGCGACCCGTCCAGCCCGAGGGCCTCGGCCAGGGCCCGGACGGTGCGCCGCTGCGGTCCCCGGGTGCGGCCGCGCTCCATGTCCCCGAGGGCGCGCAGGCTGACCCCGGCCGTGGCGGCGAGTTCCTCCTGGGTCAGACCGGCCGCCACCCGGTGCCCGGCCAGCAGACTGCTGAACTCGTTCGCGTCCGTGCCCGTGCCGCCCCCGGCCGCCATGCCCCGCCCCCGCTCGTTCGGTCCTGCGCAGTTCCGCACTTCTGCCTGGAGTCGCCTCCGGCGGATCTCTCCAGGCAGAAGTATGCCCCGGCGCGGGAGTTCCTCCCAGCCGACCGCCGACCAGGGTGTCCGCCCAGGTCAGAACGGGTTCGAGTGGGCGGTCCGGTCGGGCGGGAGGCGGTTGTGCCACGGGGGAACCGCCGATGGTTCCGCCTGTGGTTCCGCTGGTCGAACAGCGGTTTTCCGCCACTGTCGGCGGGGCGGGGCGCGGGTGCGACGAAGGACCGGACGAGGGGCGCCACGACGCCGACGGCAGACCGACGGGGGCCAGGGCCGGCGGCCGGAGGCGGCGCACACCGGGCAGCCCGCCGCGCCGGACGGCGCACCGCCGAGGGTGGCGCGGAGCAGGGGCGGCGGGCGACCACGGCAGCCCACGGCGACAGCCGCACAGCGGCCGCTCAGGCCAGCCGACGCTCCGCGCCGCCCTCGGCGGTGCGCCCCAGGGAGTCCAGCAGGTCGGCGAGCAGGCCGTGGGAGCGGGCCTCCAGGGCCTGGTCGCCGACGGCGCGGCCGAGGGCGACGGCGAGCCGGGCCGAGGAGAGGGCGGCCTCCCGGCGGCCGAGGGCGTGCAGCGCGCGGGCCCGGCTGTGGGTGGCGAGGACGGCCTCGGCGCCCCCGGAGCGGGCGGCGGCGATGCGCACCGCCTCGTCCGCGTGGCGCAGGGCAGGCCCGGGGTCGCCGGCCAGGACCAGGGCGTCGGCGAGGCCGGTGAGCGCGCGGACCAGGAGGTGCCCGGTGGCCGGGGTGCGGGCGGCGGCCACCAGGTCGCCGAGCATCGGCACGGCCCGCTCGTACCGGCCGGCCCGCAGCAGGGCGGCGGCCACCCGGCTGCGGCACTGGTGGCGCAGCGCCACGTCGCCGGCCCGGTCGGCGGCCTCGACGGCGCGCTCCAACTGGTCGGCGGCGGTGCGGTGGGCCGCGCGGGCGACGTGCAGGACGGCGAGGTCGGTGGCCAGCCGGGCGATCGCCGCCTCGTCGCGGTCCGTGTGCGCGGCGCTCAGCCCGGCCTCGACCACGGCCCGCCAGTGGGCCCGGTCGTGGCCGGTGCTCTCGTACAACAGGCCCGCGCGGTGGGCGAGTCGCCAGGCCGCGCCGAGCCGTCCCTGCTGCTCCGCGCAGAGCACGACGGCGCGCAGGGCGCTCTCCTCGCGGCGGAACCAGTCCGCCGACCGCGCGCCGGCGTCGGCCGCCGTGTCCTCGGCCGTCCAGTCCGCGGTGACGTCGAGGTAGTGGGCGATCAGCCGGTCGAGGGCGAGGAAGCGTTCGTCGCAGCCGAGTTCGGCGGCCTGCGCCGCGGCGTGGCGGCGCACCAGCTCGCGCCGGACGTACCGGCCGGGCGTGGTCTCCTCCAGCAGGTGGACGGCGTCGAGCCGGGTCAGCAGGGTGCGGGCGGTGGCGGGCGGGAGGTCGGCGAGCGCGGCGGCGGTGTCCGCACCGATCTCCGCGCCGGGGTGCAGGCCCAGCAGAGTGAACAGCCGGGCGGCGGCGGGCGGCAGCGCGCGGTAGGTGCGGTCCAGCGCGGTGGTGAGGCCGGCCGGGCCGCGGGCGGCGCCGGTCCCGGTGCCGGAGAGGGCGGCCAACCCGGTCTGCTCGTCGGCGAGGTCGGCGGCGAGGTCGGCCGGGGACCAGTCGGGCCTGGCGGCCAGCCGGGCGGCGGCCAGGCGCAGCGCGAGCGGCAGGTGGTCGCAGCGCTCGGCGAGTTCGGCGACCGCCTCCGGTTCGTCGGCGGTGCGTTCCGCGCCGAGGGTGCGGGCGAGCAGTTCGGCGGCCTCGGCCGGGTCGAGCGCGCCCAGCGGCAGCGGGATGCCGCCGGTGTGGACCAGCAGGTGGCGCAGCCGACTGCGGCTGGTGACGATCGTGACCGGGGCCGGCTCGCTGTCGGTGGCCGGCGGATCGGGCAGCAGCGGGACGAGTTGCCCGTACGAGGCCGCGTCGTCCAGGACGACCAGCATCCGTCGGCCGGCGACGAGTTCGCGGTAGCGGCGGGCGCGGTCCGCGGGTTCGGCGGGCAGCGCGTCCGGGGCGACGCCGAGGGCGGTGAGGAACTCGCCCAGGACGTCGGCGGGTTCGCGCGGCCCGTCCGGGTCGAAGCCGCGCAGTTCGGCGCGGAGGATGCCGTCCGGGAAGTACGCGTCACCGCGGCGGGCCGTCCAGTGCCGGACCAGGCTGGACTTCCCGACCCCGGCGGGGCCGGTGACCAGGATCGGGCGGCCGTCCCGGGCGGCGGGCAACTCCTGGTCCAACCGGGCGAGTTC
>NZ_JBHUAF010000518.1:0-4798 GCF_042789895.1 Kitasatospora sp. NPDC056783 | reverse complement strand
AGGGGACCCCCGCCATGTCCGACACCGCGCCCACGGGGGCCTGAGCCGTCTCGCGTGCGGGCCGGTCAGAGGGCGAAGTGGGCGGCGATGCCGTCGAGGACGCAGTCGAGACCGGTCTCGAACTGCCAGTCGGGGTCGTCCTTGCGGGTGGCCTCGTGGAGGTAGCGCCGGTAGCTGGGGTAGCGGCCGGTGTTCATCAGCCAGGTCATCCGGGGGGCGAGGCCGGCCCGGGTCTGGTCGCCGTCGGACCAGCCGTGTTCGCGGCGCAGGGCGATCAGGGTGACCTCGGTGGTGGCCGAGCCGTGGACGTAGCCGGTGACGGTGCGGAACACCGCCATGGTGGTGTCGGCGTCCAGGCCGTGTTCGGCGAGAGCGGCGAACGCGCGCTCGGGGACGGCGAGTTGGTTGGGGCTGAGGGAGAACGGAGTGGAGGTGCGGACCGTCCACGGGTGGGCCAGGTGCATCGCCCGCAGGTGGACGGCCAGGGCGCGCATGGTGCCCCGCCAGCCCTCGGCGGGGGAGTCGAGCGGGAGTTGGCCGTACACGAAGTCGACCATCAGCTCGATGAGTTCGTCCTTGCCGGAGACGTACCGGTAGGCGGCCATCGGGGCGACGCCGAGGTCGCCGGCCAGCCGGCGCATGGTGACGGCGTCCAGGCCCTCGGCGTCGGCGATGGCGACGGCGGCCTCGGCGATCCGGTGCGGGGTCAGGGTGGTGCGCGGCGCGGGGGCCGGGCGGTCCAGGCGCTCCCAGAGTGAGACCTGGGGCTTGTCGCTGTCGCCACTGGGGGCCTGCTGAACGGGCACGGGGGCGGGCTCCTTCCGGCGCGGGGTCGGTTCCACGGTAGCACTTCCGCGTGTACGGCGTATCGGCAGTGGACGGCGTACGTGTCGTTGTGTACATTGTATCCGAAGTCGATACGCCGTACACATCGGCCGTGCGGCAATCGGCCGTCGCGTCGGCCGTCACGCCGGTCGCCCAGGAGGGGGATTCCCATGTCCGCAGAGCAGAAGCCCGCAGAGCAGAAGCCCGCAGCGCAGAGCCTGAAGGTCGCGGTCGTGCTCGGCAGCACCCGCGACGGCCGCTTCGGCCCGGTGGTCGCCGACTGGCTGCTCGGCCACCTCGAAGCCCGCGCCGACCTCGCCGTCGACCGGATCGACCTGGTGGAGACCCCGCTGCCCACCACCTTCCCGTCCTTCGGTGGTGAACTCGCGCCGGGTGACGCCGAGTTGCTGGCCGCCGTGTCGCCCAGGCTGGAGGCGGCGGACGCCTTCGTGTTCGTCACGCCGGAGTACAACCACAGCTTCCCGGCCCCGCTGAAGAACGCCATCGACTGGCACAACCGGCAGTGGCACGGCAAGCCGGTCGGCTTCGTGTCCTACGGCGGCCTGTCCGGAGGCCTCCGGGCGGTCGAGCAACTGCGAGTGGTGATGGCCGAGTTGAACGCGGCGACGATCCGCAACACGGTCAGCTTCCACGGCGCCGCGCAGTGCTTCGACGCCGACGGCAAGGCGAAGGACCCGGCCGCCGACGCCGCCGCGAAGACGATGATCGACCAACTCGTCTGGTGGGCCCAGGCGTTGCGCGATGCCCGGCGGTCCCGCCCGTTCGCGGCCTGAGCGAAACCGCGAAGGGGACGAACGCCATGGCCACGGAACCGGCCGGAGAACCGGCGGCCACGGAACCACCGGCCGAGCCGCCCGATCACACCGAGCCGCCCAAGCCGCCGCTGCTCGGCGTGATCGGGTTGATGCTCGGCATCTTCCTCTCGGCCCTCGACGGCCAGATCATCGGCACCGCCCTGCCGACCATCGTCGGCGACCTCGGCGGGCTGGAGCACCTCTCCTGGGCGGTGACCGCCTACCTGCTGACCTCCGCCGCCGCCACCCCGCTCTGGGGCCGGCTCGGCGACCTCTACGGGCGCAAGGGCGCCTACCAGTGGTCGGTGGTGCTGTTCCTGGCCGGCTCGATGCTGTCCGGTCTGGCGCGGGACATGACCGAGCTGATCGCCTTCCGGGCGCTCCAGGGCGTCGGCGCGGGCGGGCTGATGGTCGGCGCGCTCTCGGTGATCGGGGTGCTCGTCCCGGCCTCCGACCGGGGCCGGGTGCAGTCGGTGATCGGCGTGCTGATGCCGATCGCCTTCGTCGGCGGGCCGTTGCTCGGCGGCTTCCTGACCGACCGCCTCAGCTGGCGCTGGGCGTTCTACGTCAACCTGCCGGTCGGGCTGCTCGCGCTGCTCGCGGTGGGCGCCGGGGTGCGGCTGCGGACGGAACGGGTACGGGCGCCCTTCGACCGGGCCGGCGTCGCCCTGCTGACCACCGGCATCCTCGCGCTCACCCTGGTCGGCAGCTGGGGCGGCACCGAGTACGCCTGGACCTCCCCGCAGACCCTCGGGACGGCCGTGGTCGCGGTGGTGGCGCTCGGCTGGTTCGCCCGGACCGAACTGCGCGCCCCCGGACCGCTGATCCCACCCGCGCTGTTCCGTGACCGCAACTTCACGGTGGCCCAGGTCCTCGGCTTCCTCACCGGCGCGATGATGCTCGCCCTGATCGGCTACCTCCCGCAGTACCTCCAGTTCGTCCGGGGCGCCTCGCCGACCGTCGGCGGTCTGCTCCTGCTGCCGCTGATGCTCGGGATGATGGGCACCCAGTTGCTGACGGCCCGGCTGATGGGCCGGCCGGGCGGCGAGCGCCGCTACCCGCTGCTGGGCGGGGTGATCGCCCTGGCCGGGGCCGCGCTGCTGCTGCTCCTGGGCACCGGCACCCCGACCGCCCTCGCCTCCGCCCTGACCGCTGTCGTCGGAGTCGGCATCGGCCTGCTGACGCAGAGCACCATGCTGACCTCGATGGGCTCCGTCCCGCGCCAGGACATGGGCGCCGCGATGGGCGTGGTCACCCTGCTGCGCGGCATCGGCGGCTCGCTCGGCACGGCCGCCCTCGGCGCGGTCTACACGGCACGGCTGACCGACTCCCTGACGGCGCGGCTGAGCCCGGCCGACGCCGCCCACCTGACCAGCGGCGGCGGGCTCACCCCGGCCTCGCTCACCGGCCTGCCCGAGGCCGTCCGGGGCGCGGTCGGCGAGGCCGTCACCAGCGGGCTGCACGGCACGGTGGCCGGCGGCGCGCTGCTGGCGGCGGTGGCCACCGCGGTGGCCTGCCTGGCCCGCCCGCGGCGGGGAGCCCCCGGGGAGCCGGAACCGGCGACGGAGCCCGCCGGGGCCCGGTAGCCCCACGCGAAAGACCCCACGCGAAGGCGCCCCACGCGAAAGCCCCCGGACGAAGGCTCGTCCGGGGGCCGGGAGCCGGGGGCCGGGGGCCGTCAAGCAGTCGCGATCAGCACTCGATGACGTTCACGGCGAGGCCGCCGCGCGAGGTCTCCTTGTACTTGATCTTCATGTCGGCGCCGGTCTCCTTCATCGTCTTGATCGCCTTGTCCAGCGAGACGTGGTGGCGCCCGTCGCCGCGCAGCGCCATCCGGGCCGCGGTGACGGCCTTGACCGAGGCCATGCCGTTGCGCTCGATGCAGGGGATCTGGACCAGACCGCCGACCGGGTCGCAGGTCAGGCCGAGGTTGTGCTCGATGCCGATCTCGGCGGCGTTCTCGACCTGCTCGGGGGTGCCGCCGAGGACCTCGGCGAGGCCGCCCGCGGCCATCGAGCAGGCGGAGCCGACCTCGCCCTGGCAGCCGACCTCGGCGCCGGAGATGGAGGCGTTCTCCTTGAAGAGCATGCCGATGGCGCCCGCCGCGAGCAGGAAGCGGACGATGCCGTCCTCGTCGGCGCCCGGGATGAAGTTCAGGTAGTAGTGCAGGACGGCGGGGATGATCCCGGCGGCGCCGTTGGTCGGCGCGGTGACCACCCGGCGGCCGGAGGCGTTCTCCTCGTTGACCGCCATCGCGTAGAGGGTCACCCACTCCATCGCGTTGGCCGGCCCGATGCCCTCGGCGCGCAGCGTCCGCGCCGCCGCGGCGGCCCGGCGGCGGACCTTCAGCCCGCCCGGCAGGATGCCCTCGCGGGTCATGCCGGCCCGCACGCACTCCTGCATCACGGACCAGATCTCCAGCAGGCCGGTCCGGATCTCCTCCTCGCTGCGCCAGGCCTTCTCGTTCTCCAGCATCAGGCCGGAGATGGACAGCCCGGTCTCCCGGCTGAGCCGCAGCAGCTCGTCGCCGGTGCGGAAGGGGTACTTCAGCGCGGTGTCGTCGGGCTTGACCCGGTCCGCGCCGATCGCGTCCTCGTCCACCACGAAGCCGCCGCCGACCGAGTAGTAGGTCTTCTCCAGCAGGGTCGAGCCGTCCGCCGCGTACGCCCACAGGGTCATCCCGTTGGCGTGGTACGGCAGCGAGCGGCGGCGGTGCAGCACCAGCTGGCTGTCCGGGTCGAAGTCGATGGTGTGCTCGCCGAGCAGGCTGATCCGCTTCTCGGCGATGATCCGCTCGACGTCCTTGTCGGCCTGGTCCACGTCCACGGTGCGGGGCGAGGCGTTCTCCAGGCCCAGCAGGACGGCCTTGGGGGTGCCGTGGCCGTGGCCGGTGGCGCCGAGCGAGCCGTACAGCTCCGCGCGCACGCCCGTCACCTGCTCCAGCAGGCCCTCGGTGCGCAGTCGGCGGGCGAACATCCGGGCGGCGCGCATCGGGCCCACGGTGTGGGAGCTCGACGGGCCGATGCCGATGGAGAAGAGGTCGAAGACGCTGATGGCCACGGGGGGACGTCCTTGTCTGGTCTCGTGGAAGGACTTGCGGGCAGGGAGGGGCCGACACGGGACGGGGCACCGCGCGCACTGTCCAGTGTGCGCGGTGC
>NZ_JBHUAF010000517.1:0-4802 GCF_042789895.1 Kitasatospora sp. NPDC056783 | reverse complement strand
CCTCGGGAGGCCGGGGCGGCTCGGAAGGCCGGGCGGTTCAGACTGTCCGGACGGTTCAGATGGCTCAGGCGGTGTGGGCCGCGCCACCACCGTGGCGGCCACGACGGCGCAGGACGAAGACCGCGGCGCCACCGGCCACGACCAGGCCACCGGCGACGGCGGCGAGGATCGGGGTCGAGTCATTGGCACCGGTCTGGGCCAGGCCACCGGTGCCCGGGGCGGCGCTGGTGGTCGACGGGGCCGGCTGGACGGCGCCGGTGCTCGGGGTGCCCGACGGGGTGCCCGACGGGGCGGCGCTCGGGGTGCCGGTCTCGGCCGGGGCGGACGGAGCCGCGGTCGGGGTCACACCGACCTTGCAGTCCAGGAAGCCGGTGAACTGCTTGGAGTAGCCGTTCGGGCCGGTCACCGTGAAGTCGTAGCCGCTCTTCTCCTCGACCTTGACCAGCACGCTCTCGGTCTTGCCCGGCTGGACGGCGACCTGCTGCTTGCCGACCGTGACGGTGGCGGCCTCGTCACCGGTGTTGGTGACGGACACCCGCACGCCGCCGGCGGCGCACTCCTCCTTGGCGGTGCTGTCGATCAGCGCGCCCTTGCCCTGCTTCCAGGTGGCCTTGGCGCCGGCCGCGACGTTCACCTTGGTGGAGCCGGCCAGGATCATGGTCTGGCTGTGGCGGCCCTTGGCGTCCACCTTGCTCATGAAGACCCGGCCGCTGAGCACGTTGGCCTCGGCGGCGGCGCTGATGGCGGCCTTGCCGTCCGGGGTGCCGGCCGGCACGTCCAGGAACAGCGGGGTGTCCTTGGCGATCGGACCGGCCAGGCTGCCGTTGACCGGCTTGCCGTCCTTGTCCAGCAGCTTGACCTTGTCGGCGGCGTCGCCGGTGACGGTCAGCTTGACCTCGTTCGCGCTGGAGTTCAGCAGGAACGGGCCGAGCTTGCCGCCCGACTTCCCGGACGCCGAGTCCGGGGAGAGGGTCAGCGAGGGCTTCGGCTCGGCCGCGACGCCCTTGTTGGCGTCGCCGACCAGGTAGTCGCGCAGCCGCTTGGCCTTGTCGTTCTGCGGGATGGCGGTCTTGTTGTCCGAGAACTTCCAGATCGCGGCCTGGGTGCCGGCGGCGGCGTCCGCCTCGGTCAGGCCCTCGACGTGGCTGTTCGTGATGAGGGACGCCAGACCCGCCTGCGGGAACGAGTTGTCCAGGATCCAGCGGATCTTGGCGGCGTTGGCGTTGCTGTTGAGGGAACTCGCCGACCAGTCCGCCTCGTGGTACTTGGCGCTGCTGTCCAGGTAGACCGGGTTGTCGAAGTCGATGCAGTACGTCCGGAGCTTCTCGCCGGCGCTCGTCTGGAGGGTGAACAGACCGCCGTTGACGGTCCGGCCCCCGACGTCGATCTTCTCGCCGAGAATCTCGTTCTGGACTTCCGCCGTCACGCCCGAGGTCGGGGAGCCGGCCGCGACCGCCGCACCGGCCGCGAACAGGCCTCCGCCCAGCGCGATGCTGGTCGTGAGCATGACAGTGGTTATCCGGGACAGACTCCGCCCCTGCCTCTGGAACATCTGGGATCCCTCCGGGCCGAGCCGCTCCGAGTGGGCGGCCCGCCGACTTGCCGTTCCGCGTGTGCCCCCTGTGGCACCACTGCGGGTATGAACCAGACGAATCCTATTGAGCCCCCGAGGCCTCGAAACCCCCATGCGAAATCAGGACGATTCCGTATCTGGATCGTTATCAACCCCCTCAAGTCCCACACAAACTGACGGTCGGGCAGATTGTCGGCGACCGTTTTCCGTTATCCCGTCGGATTGCGCGTGCGGGCACAACGACGTTCTCGATCAACATATTTGTCGACAGGTGAGGTCACCGGCCGGTCAGGTCAGCGCGCCCTCGGCGTCACCTCCGCGCCCCTTCCCCGCCATGTCGCCCGACTCCCCCGAAGTCACCTTTGAAGTCACCTCCGGGGCCACCGCGGAAGCCGCTCCGGAGCTCGGCACGGAGGCCCTGCGCGCCTCCAGCGCGCTGACGATCCACGCCGGCACCACCTCACCCCCGGGCTCCGGCGCGGGCTCCGGCACCCCCGGACCGGCACCGCCCGGCGGCTGCCCGCGCACCCCCGCGGCCCAACGGAACGCCGTGGTACCACGGGTGAGGTCGTGTCCGACCGACCGGGCGTCGATCTCGACCCGCCCGCGCTTCGCCTCCCCCTCCACCCACTCGCGCACCCGCAGCCGGCCGCTCACCAGCACCGGATCGCCCCTGGACAACGAACCGATCAGATTGACCGCCAGCGCCCGCCAGGCCGTCACCGTCACCCACTGCGTCTCGCCGTCCACCCAGCACTCGCGCTGCCGGTCGTACCGCCGCTCGGTGCAGCCGAGCCGGAACTTGGCCATCGGCACCCCGCCGCTCGTCTCGCCGTAGCTCACCTCCGTCGCGACATTGCCGGTCACCGTCACATGCGTCTCGCTCACGGCACACCCTCCGCTCTCGCCGATGCACCGTACGGAATCGATCGGTGCGCCTTGAGCGTGCACTCGGAAAGAAATCCCGGCCACTGACTTCCGAAATCCTGTGGATAACTCGGGCCTGTGGAACTTTTGTCACCCGCAGGGGTGAATTTCAGCCCTCCGCCACTGCTTCGCCCCCTGCTCTTCGCGGCCATGACAACAAACCCGCTGCTCGCCGCCCCGTCGACACATCCCGGAACCGGCCCGGGAACACGCTCCGGAACCCACTCGGGAAGGCGCCCCGACGCCCGTCCGCGCACGTCATCCGACCGGCGCAACCGCGAATAGGGCCCCCACCCGCGCCGCGGACGACACATTCTCCGTGCCGAATCCATAACGGGTGGGGCGGCAGCCCCGTAACGACTGCACAACGTCCGGCGCGGAACGCTGCCAGACCGCTGCACTCACGGCCTTCACCTGCGATTATCGGACCGCTCCACCGAACCGACACACCAACGGCGGTGTCGTCGCACCCGGCCCGGGAACTGGACACCCTTATCCTGTCCCCGACAGGGCGAGGGCCCACCACCCCCACCCTCGGGCCCGGGGCCGGACAGCGCGCGCCCCGGCGCTCGCCAGCCCGATCCCGGCCCACGGTCGCGCCCGCCAGGGCGCCGCCCGCCCCGCCCCCATAGCTCAGCGGATAGAGCACCCGCCTTCTAAGCGGTAGGTCGCAGGTTCGAATCCTGCTGGGGGCACCACCCGCAATTCCGCAGGCCATGGCACCGACGGACACTTTCCGTGCCCGATGCGGTCCGCACGGTAATCCCTCCCGGGCAACCGATCCGCGCACTCACCGCACAGAGCTCGTGACAATGCGTGTCGCGGTGTCGGCGACAAGGGCCGCTCGGAACAACCGGTATTCCGGGCGAATCACCACGCGAACTCCCCCTGGTAAACACCGGACCGGCGGACGAACCGGTCCCGCCTACTCCGCCAGCCCGGCCAGATAGGCGTCCAGCAACTCCACCTGCCGATCCGCCGGAAACTCCTCCGGGGCGAACAGCGCCTGCACCACCAGCCCCAGGACGAAGGCCTGCGCCCCCGCCGCGAGGGCGGCCGGATCGGCCCCCGCCGGGAGCTCCCCCAGCCGCTGGGCCTGCGCGACGTGCGCCGTGAGCGCCGTGCGCGAGCGCGCGTAGCGGCCCGCGTGCGCCGCCGCCAGCTCCGGGTCGGCCAGCGCGTGGTCCCAGGAGCCCACCCAGATCCGGTTGTCGGCCGCGGAGTCGCCGTCCAGCGGCAGGACGTCGAGCAGCGAGGCCCGGACCCGGGCCAGTCCGGCCGGCTCCGGGCCGCCGTCGGCGGGGGCGGTGCGCCGGGGCCGGGCCAGCGAGCGCCGGTCCAGCTCCTCCAGCGCGTGGCTGAGCAGTGCCCGCTTGTTCGGGAAGTAGTGCGTCAACATCCCCGTCGAGGCCCCGAGTTCGGCAGCCACCGCACGCAGGGTCAGCCCCTCGAAGCCCCGGCTGGACAACACCCGCCACACCCCCTCGGACACTTCCGAGCGGCGGGCGTCATGGTCTCCACGGGCCGGTGTCATGGGGGTTATCGTACATACCAAACGTTTGTTATGAATGGACCAGCCCACCTCAGCACCACCCGTGAAAGGCCGCCCGTGTTTGCCGTACCGCTCACCGAGAACGCCGAACTGCGCCCGCTGGAGCCCTGGCAGGCCGCCGAGTTCCTGACCCACCTCGACCGCGCCCGCGCCCACACCGACCCGTGGATCCCCTGGGCCACCTTCTCCGTCGACCTGGAATCCGCCCGCACCACCCTCCAGCGCTACGCCGACGGCCTGGCCGCCGACCAGAAGCGGATCTACGGCATCTGGCTGGACGGCACGCTGGTCGGCGGCGTGATGTTCGTCAGCTTCGACGCCCAGTCCGGCGTCTGCGAGATCGGCGCCTGGACCGAGCCGGCCGGCGAGGGCCACGGGCTGATCACCGCCGCCGTCCGGCAACTGCTCGACTACGCCTTCGTCACCCGCGGCCTGCACCGCGCCGAGTGGTGGTGCGCCTCCGTCAACACCCGCAGCCGGGCCGTCGCCGAGCGGCTCGGCATGACCCGCGACGGCGTGCTGCGCGAGTGGTACCCGTACAACGGGGTCCGCTACGACAAGGAGATCTGGGCCGTCCTGGCCCCGGAGTGGACGGCCGCCTCCCGGGGCTGACCCCGGGACCCGGCACGTCCCCGCACGCGGCGGGGGCCGGTGGTAACCCCCGTTGTACACCGGGCCCCGCCCACAGGCCCCGCGGGGCGCGCCCGGCACGCCGCCCACGTGCCCCCCAGCGCCGACGCCCCCCCGGCG
>NZ_JBHUAF010000516.1:0-4804 GCF_042789895.1 Kitasatospora sp. NPDC056783 | reverse complement strand
GGGCGGGACACCGGAAGACCGTAGCGCACCGCTATTCCTCGTCCTGCTCCAGGATGTTCGCCTCCAGGAAGCGGCCATGCTGTCGACGATCACCGCTGACGCGAATGCCTTGTCGAGGATCTCCTTCTCCACCGCTTCCGTCCCCTTTGCCGCCGGCGGTCTCGGGCAGGCCGAAGTGGTGGCGCAGGGACAGCTGCTTGTCGACGATGGCGGTGGCGGGCAACTTCCAGTCCTCGCCGAGGAATTCGAGGAGCTCAGGGACCTTGAGGTCGTCGGCGGGGCCGATGAAGGAGGTGACGGCGATCCAGTCGGTGTTCTTGCCGTCGTAATCGACTACCAGCATCGCCGCCAATGCCTCGCCGACTGGACACTGACGCCAGCGATCTGGAACCACATGGTCGCCCAGCTGCAGGAACAGCCCGGAAACCGGGCCATCATCGACGACCGGAAGCGGCTCGCCGTCTCCGCCTACATCTGGGCCCGCGTCACCCAGGGCGAGTACTTCTTCTCCCCTGCCCCTCGTACATCGCAGCCGACCCGGAAGCCTGCTGCCTCTGGAAGTACCACCGCAGATTCACCTGCACCTGGCTCAGACAGACGGACGACCATCCCCACTACCGCGAGCTGAAGGTGCTACTCGACGACCACGCCGACCAACTCGCCGCTGCCATCGACGCGGTGCGACCACGACCGGTCGTCACCACCAGACCGTCGGAGTAGCGAAAGCCCACCTGCACTGCGTCCTCTGGGGCGTGGTTCCCGTTCTACTCCACCGGCTCGCGCCAGGCGGAGACGAGATCGTGGAATCGCGAGAACCGGGCGCCCGGAACTGTCTCGCCACGGACCGTCTCGCCGTTGAGCCAGCAGATATCGAAGATGTCGGTCTCGGTGTCGAGTAGGCAGCACACACCACCGGTGGCGGCGGTGAGGTCGGTGAACACCTTCCTGACGCTCGCAGACTCCACGAACATCCGGCTCATGCCCGAGGTGGCCGCTGTGAACTGCAGCGACGCGAAGTGCGGGTGCCCTGCGGGCGAGAACCTGACAGTCAGGTAGATGTACCCGACCGACACTCGTCCCCGCTCGTCGACCCTGTCGGAATCGCGGAGGAAGAACTCGCGCATCGCGTCGTCAACGCCGATTACGATCGAGGTGTCCAGTTCGAGCGTGCCGCCTGCTGAGCAGTCGACCGGTTCGCTCTTGAAATTCGAGGTGAACGGCACGATCAACTGTTCTCCGCTCGGCAAGGTCACCGGAAGCGGCGGCGTGTCGCGGCCTTGGGGGGCGAGCTCGGCCAGCCGGGTCAGTGCCCTCACAACGTTCCGAGGGGGCATGAAGATCTCGTAGCTGTAGTCCAGCCCCATACCGTCCCGCCTCCCCTGTCCCGAGCTGGCATCCTTTCACGGTACGGACCGGTCGCCCAGTTGATTTCGGGCCAGGCAGGGGATGGAGACGCCGATCTCGTGCGGCTCCACCTGCCGTTCCAAGCTGTGACCTGACTGACGAAGCCACCCGATGCATCGACGTGCCGCCCGGCCCGGCCGGGAACCAACTACCGTTTCCCAACGCAGGGCACTGACGCAGCCAAACGCTCAGATGGTCAAATCAGCCACTCACTGGCCAACTGAAGTGCTCAGCCACACTTTTGGGGACCTACCGTGCTCTGACCAGCACATCAACGCGGCAAATCACTCAAACCAACCTTGCTCCTGCGGCTTGACGTCCATAGGAGCGTCCCCGCCCGCCTGCCTTTGCCGCCATCTGGGTAGGGAGCAGGCCACTCCGAGGCCGGGCGCCTGTTCCAGTGATTCGGAGGCGGTCGGACACAGGCGGGCACGGGGCCTGAGGCGGTCGGGACCGCTGCTCGCGGCCGCCTGGACGGCCGGACGGCAGACGGCAACCCGCGCCCGTCGTGGCATCCGTCCGCGGCAGCACGATCCGGACCGGGCTCCATACGCTCGATGCACCACATGCTCGGAAAGGACGCCCATGGCCACCACCACACGCAATGCCATCGGGGCGGCAGGAACCACACGGCATGGGGCATCCGAGGTCGCGGTCTGGAACTGGTCCGGAGCCGGGATCCGGAACTTCGGCGACGAGCTCGGGCCGGTGCTGCTGGAGCGGCTCGGGCATCGGGTCCGACGCGTCTCCGAGCTGGCCGACGCCGAGGTGATCACCTGTGGCAGCGTCCTGGAGTTCACGCAGAGCGCCCGCCCCGGTCTCGTCGTCTGGGGATCGGGCCTCATCAGAGGCGGCCACTGCGACGCCGAACGGTTCGACGTCCGAGCGGTCCGGGGCCGCCTCACCGCCCACAGGCTCGGCGTCACCGTCCCCCTGGGCGACCCGGGCCTCCTGGTCTCGGCCCTGTGGAAACGGCCGGCGGTGCGGCACAAGGTCGGCGTCGTCCGGCACTACGTCGACGAACGGGTGTACCCCTGGGCGGACACCCGTCATCGACGTCACCGAGCCGGTGGACGAGGTGGTCGCAGCGATCGGCCGCTGCGCCACCATCGTCTCCAGCTCCCTCCACGGACTGATCGTCGCCCAGTCCTACGGCATCCCGGCCATGCGCATCCACGAGGCCCGGGTCATCGGCGGCAACTTCAAATGGGCCGACTACGCGACGGCCCTCACCAGACCCGTCGAGGAGATCCAGCGGGAACTGGTCGCCGCTCTGCTCCAGGGGACTGACCATGGGTGAGATCCGGGCCCGCCCGGCGGGAACCCCGTCAGCCGAAGCGCCTACGGACGCCTGTCCTCGGGCGGGCTCGCGGGCAGGTCCATCGCGTCATGGCGCGCCTGGATGCGGGCGATCACGCGCTCCCGTCCCAGCGTCTTCGCCTGGCGGAGCTTGGCTTCGGCAAGGAACAGGGGAGCCCAGAACAACCATCCCCACAGGCTGAAGTCCAGCGTTCCACTCCACACCAGTGCCTTGTTCGTGCCGAAGGACGCCACGAACGTCAGCACGTACGCCTCGACCCGGTGCGCAAGAAGAAGGCGCAGCGGCGCGTTCCGGGCCCCCTGCAGCAGTTCGACCGCCGCAGCGGTTTCGGCGGCCCGGAGGTCCTCACCCGCGTCCTCGCCGGGCTCGCCACGAGCGGCTCGCTTGAGCGCGTCGGTCACCAGCACACTCTGCTCCGCGCCGGCTGCCCGCTGAGCCCGCCCTTGGGCAGTGGCTGCCTCCAGGTCGTCCCAATAGCCGCGTCCGGCCCAGCCCGTTGCGGCATCGACTCGCTCGCGTGCGGCGGACCCGGGCGGGGCCAGACTTTCGATCCGCTCCTGCAGGACCAGCGCACGGCGCGCCCGCCCCGGGTAATCGAAAGCATCCGCGCGAAGGCACAGCTCCAGGTACGAGACCAGGAGTCCGAGATCGTCCGGTGCCAGTTCGAGGCCATCGCGATAGGCGGCCTCAGCCGCGCGATCGTGGTCGTCCTCGTCCTCTGCGGCATGTGCCTGCCCGAGCCAGCGGTAGAGGACCGGATCGGGCCCGTACTCCTTGAGCCCCGCCTCCGCCGTATTTCTGACGGCCTCGTGGCCGCCCACCGCGAAGAGTTCCGAGCATCTCTCCACGTACTGCTGCCGTTCCACGTTCCCCCCAGTTGTCCAAAGCAAGTGCCTTCTGATGTCCTCGGCACCGTTCTCTATCACCATGTGATCACGAACACCAGATCAATCGTGCACCCAGGAGCTGGCGTAGCTTCACGGCGCCTGCACCACCTCGTCCCGTTCACCTGTGACGACCCGGCACGCCTCTTGTCGCTGAACGCGGTGCTCGAGTGCGACGCCTCGGTCAAGTCGGCCGCAGGCCGTGCTCCCGGAGCGCGGTGAGCCCGCGCATGGCTGTCTCGTCGGACGTGCCGACGGCGTCGACCGTGACGAGGAGATCCTGCCTGGCGTAGTGCTGGGCGACGGGTTCCACCATCGCCTCGTAGGACTCGAACCGACCGCGGATGCTGCTCTCGCTGTCGTTCTCGCCCTGATGGAGCTCACCACCGCAGGCGTTGCAGACGCCCTCGACCAGGAGGGTGTCCACCGATGGTTCGAAGGTGTGGGTCCGGTCGTCGCGGCAGAGGCGGCGGCGTGCCCGGCGACGGACGTGGCGCTCCTTCTCCTCTTCCGGCAGGCGCAGGCGCAGAACGCCGTCGAGGGGCTGGCCGAGCTCGCGGAGCAACTCGTCCAGAGCGGGCGCCAGGGTGACTCTGTGCGGGTATCCGACGAAGAGGAAACCCGCATCGGTCGCCCGGTGCAGGTGGTCCCGGACGATCTCGGTGATGATCTCGTCCGGGAACAGCCTGCCGGATTCGATGATCTTGGCAGCTCGGATCCCCAACTCGGTGCCCTGGGAGACGTGGGTGCGCAAGAGACTGCCGAAGTGGATCCGCGGCACTGCCAGGGCCTCAGTCAGCGAATCCGCCGGCGTTTCCCGATCGAACCCCAGTGGCTGGAAGAGGACGACGCGCATCGGTCCATCACTCCTTGGCTCGGCTTTGATCGCAAATCCACTGGGCGGACCGCACGTTGGACCCGCCGGTGCGGACGCCCCTCCCGACCGGGCCGCTGGGCCGAGTCAGGTCCCGCGAGTTGTGATCCTGCCACGCTGAGGCCGCGGTCTGCCAACGTCTTTGACGGGCCGGCCCGCCGGCGGCGGGCCAGACGGTGGCTTTGAGGTGGAGCAGGGTGGTTTTGGCGTCGAGGCGGTGGGGGGGCAGGACGCGGGGCTGAGTTTGTGGCCCAGGGCAGGAACAGGAACAGGAACAGGACGGTGGCGGTGGTGCCGGGCCGGCCGAGGTCGGAGACGACC